>NZ_JBKORL010000007.1:0-5616 GCF_047314525.1 Shewanella sp. BJSY2023SW007
CCTGTCACGTCTTTCGCGTTGCCGCTGTGCCGTGTCAGTGGGAGCGCATTATAGGGAGCCTGAACTTTTGTGCAAGGGCTTTTTAAAAGAAAAAAGATCGCTTGCCGAACTTTTAGGCAAAAACGATCTTTTTCTGCAATTATGGCGATTTTACGCCCTAATTTACTCAGTTTGCGGCCGACTTGGGTGCATTTTCCTGTTCAATAAAGCCTTTGAGTAAGGCTATCGCCTTTGGATCTTCCCAGTCGACGAAACTACGGACAAAGGCAATCAGCTCCCCTTTACCATTAAGAATAAAGGTCGCCGGGATAGTATCAAGTGGGAATATCTGCCCCAACTGCATCTGCGGATCGTAATAACTGCGGAAGTTTGCCATCCCCAGGGATTGCAGAAAACTGTCAACTTGCTCTTGGCCACCCTGATCTATGGAAATCGGTAGCAGGGCGAACTCTTTATCACTGAACTGCTCTTCAAGCCGTTCCAGTGCCGGCAACTCCCTGACACAGGGAGGACACCAAGTAGCCCAAATGTTGACCAACACCACTTTTCCCCTGTGTTGACTGAAATCCAATTGGCTACCGGCCTTATCCTGGAAGGGAACAACTTCCAAGGGGAAGCTGTGGGGGAGCACATTGATCTTGTCGACACTGGATTGGATCTGATTGTGATCCTTTGGCTGCATACCGGGATAAGCCTGCGCCCCCAGAGACAGGGACGCCAGCAAAAGTAATGAATATCTGAGCTTGCTCATTACTTGTCTCGCTTCAATAGCTCATCCAACTGGCGTTGTTCTTCGGCAGACAGTTCGAGTGCTTTACTACCGGAAGTACGCTGTTTACGGATGAAAATAAAGCCAATCAAACCACCAAACAACAGCAGCGCCACAGGACCAAGCCACAGGACGTAGGTCTTGGTTTCAAGTCTCGGCTTATAGAGGACAAACTCGCCATAGCGACTGGTCATGAACTGGACGATTTCATCATCAGCCTTGCCCTCTTCCACCATTTTGTACACTTCAAGACGTAGATCGCGGGCAACCGGTGAGTTGGAATCGATCAGGTTTTGGTTCTGACACTGAGGACAACGCAGCTCATGAGCCAGCGACAACGCTCGCTTCTGCTTATCAGGAGAGCTGAACTCAAAGGTGTCCACCGGCGTTGCCGCCACCTGAGCAGCATAGCCGATCAGGAGTGCCACAACAGCAAAGGTTTTCAGCAGCAACTTTCTCATGACGCTTTATCCTTAGCGGCCTCGGCCTGCAACTGTTGGATCATGGGATACAAGGTTTCTTTCCAAACCCGCATATCTACCGGCCCGGCATAGCGATAACGAATGATGCCGTTATGATCCACGATAAAACTCTCCGGCGCACCATATACCCCGAGATCCAGACCAAGACGACCGTCCTTGTCATAGATATTCAACGTGTAGGGGTCGCCTTGGCGAGAGAGTTCTCTTACCGCCAGCGCCCGCTCGTCACGGTAGTTGATGCCATAAATGGGCACCAAGTTTTGTCGAGCCAACTGCATTAGGTAGGGATGTTCATACTTACAGGATGGGCACCAAGTCGCCCATACGTTCAGCATAGATACCTTACCTTTGAGATCTTCGTTGGTGATCATCTCTCCCGGCGTTTCCAGTTTCTCCAGCTGGAAGGCAGGCACAGGCTTACCTTCCAACGCAGAATCCAACTGCTGCGGATTCAAGAACAGTCCCTTGTAAAGGAAGATCCCCATCAAAAGAAACAATATCAGTGGAATAAAAAGTATTAGCTTCTTCATCTTCTTCTTACCTGTTTCAGGCTGTTGCCAGTTTGGCTTTCTTGGCTGCGGCCGCTTCTTCAGCGCGGGCCTTGGCACGGTAACGCTTGTCGGAAGCCGCAAAGAAACCACCAACCATCATAAAGATGCTGCCAAACCACAACCAACGAACAAAAGGTTTGTAGTTCAGTCGCACTGCAAATTCAGTACGGCTAATAGGGTCGCCCATAGTGACATAGAGATCCCGGAACAGACCCCAGTCGATACCGGCTTCAGTCATATCCATAGTGCGAACATTGTATTGACGACGATCCGGCTGCAACAACGCAATCTTTTCACCATCTTTAAGTACTTCAACCTGTCCTTGCTGTGCCGTGTAATTAGGGCCTACAACGTTACGGGTTTCCAGATACTTGAAGGTGTAACCGGCCAGCTCATGACTAGTGCCAGGCCCCATGCGCACGCTCTTCTCAATAGAGTAGTTGGACACCATGGTGGCACCAACTACTGAGACTGCAATCCCCAGGTGAGCAATGATCATCCCCAGTTCACTGCGGCCCATACGCGCCAGGCTGACACTACCATCTTTCGCTTTAATCACGTTGTAACCGGCACGCAGAGTCGCCAGCACAATCCAGACAGCCGCACCTATACCCAGTGCCACCCAGATGTTGAACTCACCACCGGCGATAAATGGTGCTATCACACCCAGAACAGCTGAAATGATCGCTGGCAATAGCAGTTGACGCTTGAGCTCACCTTGTTTGGATTTCTTCCAGCGAATGATAGGACCTATCCCCATAAAGCCGAACAGTACCAGCACGATAGGAACAAACACCGCATTAAAGTATGGTGGGCCAACAGAAATCTTACCCATACCCAAGGCATCGATCAGCAGTGGATAAAGAGTACCGAGCAATACAGTACCGGCAGCCACAGTCAGCAATACGTTACAAACCAGCAGCATGGTTTCTTTGGATTTCAAATCGAAGCGAGCAGGGCTGCTCATTTCACTGGCACGGAAAGCAAACAGAGTCAGCGAACCACCGATAGCCAAACCGAGTAGCAACAGAATGAACATACCCCGGCTTGGATCTGCCGCAAAGGAGTGCACTGAGGTCAGCACACCAGAACGAACAATAAATGTACCCAGCAAGCTCAAAGAGAAAGCAAAGATAGACAGAAGCACTGTCCAGTTACGGAAGGCACCGCGCTTCTCTGTCACTATCAAGGAGTGAACCAGAGCAGTACCAACAAGCCATGGCATAAAGGACGCGTTTTCAACCGGGTCCCAGAACCACCAACCGCCCCAACCGAGCTCGTAATATGCCCACCAGGAGCCCAATGCAATACCACCAGTGAGGAAGATCCAGGCAGCCAGAGTCCAAGGACGACTCCAACGAGCCCAAGCAGAATCGAGTCGACCGCTCATCAATGCGGCAATGGCGAAGGCGAAGCTGACCGAGAAGCCCACATACCCCAGATAAAGCATGGGAGGGTGGAAGATCAGACCCACATCCTGCAACATCGGGTTAAGGTCACGCCCTTCTGCCGGGATCGGGAACAAACGTTCGAATGGGCTGGAAGTGAGCAGCATAAACAGGGTAAAGCCTATGGTGATCATCGCCAACACGGCCAATACCCGAGCGGTAAACACCTCTTCCAACCCCTTGCTGAAGAAAGCTACAGCTGCGGCCCACACCGAAAGTGAGAAGACCCAGAACAACAATGAGCCTTCATGCCCGCCCCAGACTGCTGCAATCTTAAAGAAGATAGGCAATTGAGAGTTGGAGTGATGAGCCACATAGGCGACTGAGAAGTCATCGGTTGCGAAGCTGTAACCCAACGCAATTACCGATAAAAAGATGAAAAAAAACATACCGTAACTTAGTGGCCAGGCATAGCGCACTAGGTATTGGTCTTTGCGGGCAACACCGATCAGGGGGACTGTCATCAGCAGTACTGCGAACGCCATCCCTATGATCAATGAGAAATGTCCAAGTTCTGGGATCATGGGTTTTCCTCAGTTTCCAGGTCAATGTCTGCCAAGCTTCTATTCTGGGCAGACGCACAACTACGGGCACACACCATTACTTTATTAACTTAATTGCGGCTTAAAAGCCGCAAGGGTTAACAGGTATATATTACGAATTTTTGTTCATTTTAGTATTTGCTTTTGTTCCTGTCTGCCACTTTCCACCAATTATGGGTCGCGGCTCTCATTCTCCGAGAGGGCAATATTGACCATGGAAAGACGGCAAGACTCCAAGCTGTGACAGGCGTTAAATAGAGAAGTTTCATTGAATTTTTTGCTGAAATTTGGAACTGTGAACCAGTGCCCAACTATGACCATTAACTTTGGTGGTGGACTTATATTACTGTTCAATGAATCATCTTTCCGTATAATCTTGCAATCAGGCCGTGCGGTAACCCCGCTTTGTCACAAACCAACGTGAAATAAACATAATGACCACTTTTTGGATTTTTATTGCGATTGTTGTGTTAGTCAGCCTGGGGCTGATCTGGCTTCCTCATTTCCGGCAACAGAAGCTACTCAAGGCTGAAGAGTCCGGTGTCCGTAAACAGACCAACCTGGAACTGTTTAACGAGCGTCTAGCTATTCTGGAAAAAGAACGCCAGGAAGAACTGCTGGACCAAGACGAATTTGAATCCCTGAAAAAAGAGCTGGAAGTCAGCTTATTACAGGACATCAAGCAAGGAGCGGATGATTCGCTCGATGCACAAGCCAAGCCTAAAGGACTACTGTGGCCAAGTCTGATGTCTGCCGTATTACTGGTCGTGGCCGGTTACTCCTATCAACAGTTAGGCGCCTATCAGAATATCGATTCTCCTCAACCTGAGAATCCCCATGCAGGTATGAGCACTGAACAGATCATGATGCAACGGGTGCAAATGATGGAATCTGCTGTGCAGCAGGAGCCGGAAAACAGCCAAGCTTGGTTCAGTTTGGGTCACGCCTACATCTCTGCCGGACAATATGATCAGGCAGTAGCAGCCTTCGATAAAGTGATCGAACTGGTGGGGGTTCACGCCGAGTTGCTTGGCCCCAAAGCCACCGCCCTTTATTATAAGGCGGGTCAACAGATGATCCCTGTGGTTCAGTCGCTGATTGATCAGGCACTGAAACTGGATCCTCAAGACCCTTCTACTCTACTGCTGGTTGGTATGGATGCTTTCTTTACTGCAGATTACAACAAGGCAATCGGCGCTTGGCAAACCATTCTTGACAGTGACAGAGCCGACGTGGATCGCGCCGCACTGATCAATGCTATCGACAGTGCCAAGATGCGCCTGCAGGCAGAAGGTGGTGCCACCATGCCGAATGATGAGGCTCACAAAGGTCTAAAGGCAGCAACAGCAAAGACAGTGACGCTGAATGTCTCTATAGCCCCTGAACTGGCAGCCAAAGTCAGCAATACAGACATGCTGTTCATCTTTGCCAGAGCAACCGAAGGCCCCAAAGTCCCACTGGCGGCGACCAAGGTAAGTGCAAAGTCATTACCTGTGACTGTGACTCTGGATGATTCCACCAATATGGGTGGTAACGTTAAACTCAGCGATGCTACCGATGTTGAAGTGATTGCAGTATTGTCCAAGCACGGCAGCGTTAAGCCTCAGCCTGGCGATCTACAAGGCAAAGTGGCCAGCATCAAGGTCGGTGCCAGCGGTGAACTGGTGCTGGATACTGAAGTTCAGTAATCCTATCCTTGACAAATAGACATAAAAAAACCGGCTGATGCCTAATGCCGATCAGTTAAGACAGATCGCTTGACGATCTCACTGAAAGGATCAAAATCCGATGACCCCATGTCATCGGATTTTTTTATGCAACTTT
>NZ_JBKORL010000008.1:0-63919 GCF_047314525.1 Shewanella sp. BJSY2023SW007
TGGATATCTTTCGACCTCAGCGTACTCAAATCCCCTACCGGTGCTTGAATACAGACAGAAAGAAGATTAAGTGATTGTTTTACAGTGGGTGGCTTGATATTTTCTTTGATGAGTATTTCAAAGCCTAGTCAAGGCTGTGCGAAACATCAAAAAGATTTGGCTGTCCTGTATCTTGTTTCAAAAGATTTGGCTGCCCTGTATCTTGTTAAAACCATAAAAGCCTGTCTTGGTTATTTTTTACAAAATAATTGGCTGAATTTTGATAGTTTTCCAACAAAAAGCGCCGCTCACCTGTAAGACTAAGGCAAGCGGCGCTTTTTGTTGGGCTATTTCCCCCCGAGCTATTTCATCCTAGCCATGTCACAGGGCTATTTCACCTGAGGCACCCGCACAGGATCGGCGGGTTGTGGCAGCTTCACCGGCGCGGCAGATTTCAGCTCATCCAAGGCAATAGCGATGGCCTTTTCCAACTGAGGATCTATGCCTTTGGCTGTGTCTTTGGTCCACTGCTCAACTTCCACATCCGGTGCCACACCTTCGTTCTCTACCCGCCACTGGCCGTCGATACTGAAGAAACCGCTACGCGGCGCCGTGATATGGCCGCCATCCATCAGGGAAGGAACGCCCCAGATGCCAACCAGGCCACCCCAGGTGCGTTTACCCACCAGCTTGCCCACTTGGTAATAGCGGAACATATAAGGGAGCATGTCGCCGCCCGAGCCGGAGACTTCGTTGATCAGCATCACCTTGGGCCCCCAGATACCACTGCCCGGGCTGGTCATGGGGTGATCGCCGGCCATCTGGTTATTGAAGTAGCCGTTACGCTCGCGGCGCAGCACATCTATGATGTACTCGGCAATGTAACCGCCGTGGTTGAAACGCTCATCTATGATCACCCCCTGGCGCTGATTCTGGGCGAAGAAGTAGCGATTGAAGTAACTGAAACCGTTCTCGCCCGTGTCCGGAACCCAAACATAGGCCAATTTGCCGCCGGAAGCTTCATCCACCCGTTTGCGGTTATCCTCGACCCAGGCGTTACGTCTCAGCGCCTGTTCGCTGGCCGTTGGCACCACTGTCACCTCAAAGGCTTTTTTGTCGCTGCCATCCGGACTGATGCTGAGACGGGTCTGTTTGCCGAGAGTCCCCTGGAAGGCCTGATAGAAGTTGGCCTTGTTATCCAGAGGTTTGCCGTTGACTGCCAGCAGATACTGGCCCGCCTTGACCTGGGGATAGAGAGCCAGCGGCGCGCTGCCTTGGTCCGCCGGATACCAGTTTTCGCCGCGATAGATGCGGCTGAAACGGTAACCCTTGTCGGTCGCCTCAACATCGGCGCCGAGCAGACCGGTGCGGTTGTCGGCAATTTCCGGCAGATCGCCATCATTGGTAAAGGAGTGGCCCACAGAGATTTCGGCGCCCATGTTATCGAGCAGATAGGTCATGTCAGCGCCGTGACGCACATGGGCGACCAGTGGCTGGAACTCCTTGTATACCGCATCCCAATCGGCACCGTGCAGATTACTGACATAGAAGTAATCGCGCTGGAAGCGCCAGGCTTCGCGGAAGATTTGCTGCCATTCGGCCTTGGGAACGATACGGGCCGTCAGCTTGACGTTGAGCGTCTTGGCATCATCCCCCATGGGCGCAGCGCCGGCAAATTGCTGCCAGTTATCGCCGATTTTTACCAGCAGGCTCTCGCCGTCGTGGCTCAGATGATACTCATCCACATCACCGGCCAGGGTATCGGCCTTACGTTCCACAGTGCTGTACTTGCGAAGCTCTGTGGTTTCATCCAAGTCCTGCATATAGAACAGCTCACCTGGCTTACCGGCGCTCAGGCTGTGAATTTTACCGCTCTCACCCAGAGGCAGCACCCGCTGCGCTATACCGTTGAGATCGATTCGCACCGCAGGTGGCGCATCTGAGCCTTTAGCTTCCTCTTCAGTACCGCTGCCCTCTTCCTCATCGCTCTTTGGCAGCATGGGCGCCTCGGTGCGGGTATTGAGCAGCATGGTATAGAGGCCGTAAGTCGGGGTGAAGGCAACCGAGGTCATATCCAACCAGGCGGCGTGAGGGCCATAGTCGGTACTGGCGGCAAAATAGAGCTTGTCGCCGGCGCTGTCCCACACTGGGTAACGCACATCGGCCATGCCCTGGGTAATTCTGTTACTCTGATTATTGCGGGTATCGAACAGGTAGAGGCTGCGGAAGAAGCTGTCATCCTGCTTGCTGTAGGCCAGATAACGGCTGTCAGGCGACCAGCTGGGGGCCATTTCCCAGTCGGGATTCACTACCGGCTGGCTGTCGATAACCTGCGCCTTGCCCTTGGACAAGTCTGCCAGCCAAAGTTGCTGGCGCTGATCGCTGAACACCAGCTGTTTATCATCGGGCGACCAGATAAGCCCGCTATAGAAGCCCTTTTCGGCCAGTTTGATCTCTTGCTGCGGCTTGCCGAGTTGATCGGCTATCACCAGTCGATATTCGCCGCTCTTGTCGGAGAACCAGGCCAGCTGTTTGCCGCCGTTGGACCAGGCGGCGCCCACTTCGCGGCTGTCTGAGCTTTCAGTAAGATTACGGGCATCGCCGTGCTCCACGGGCACGGTATATACATCGCCGCGGGCCACAAACAAGGCGCGCTTACCGGTAGGCGAAATGGCCGCCGACTCTATCTGCTTTTCGACCTCTTCAAAGCGTGGCCGCACCCAGGGGAAATCGGCATGCAGGCTGATGGCCAGTACCTCGCCCTTGTCGTTTGCATTAGCGTTGGCATTGGTGTTAGCCAGCGTTTTTTTCACCAGCTCACCGCGGTATTCGTATACCAGAGTGTCGTTATCCAGGGTAAAGCCTTTGACATCGGCATCCTGGTAATGAGTCACCTGTTCCGGCTCGCCGCCCTTGGCCGCTACCCGAAAGATATTGGTGACCTGTGAGCGGTTGGAGAGGAAATAGATATAGTCGCCGTGCCACTGGGGCTCGAGATCCTGGGTGTTGTCCCAGGGCAGATCTTTTTCCTCCAGGCTATCGAGCGAAATCAACCTGAGCGGCTGATTCTGGCCGCCGCGATAGTTACGCCAACCCGGGTCCCAAAGACCGGCGCGCCGGTAAACCAGCTGCTTGCCATCGGCAGAGAAACTGCCGTCAACGGCGCGGTTCATGGGTAAAGGCTTGGGATTTCCGCCCTCTATGGACAGGGTAAACAGCTGCTGCCAGCCTCTCGGGGCATTGGCCCTGCCGGAGCGCAGCAATACCGACTTGCTGTCCGGGCTCCAGCCCACCAGCTGATCCACATCCGGGTGGAAGGTCAGGCGTTTGGGCTCGCCACCGGCAATCGGCAGCAGGTAGATATCCTGATTGCCCTCATAGTCGCCGGTAAAGGCCACCCACTTGCCGTCCGGCGACAGCTTGGGTTGCATCTCCTGGCCCTGGAAACTGGTGAGGCGCACCGCCTCGCCGCCCTTGAGCGACACTTTCCAGATATCCTTGGCGTAGGCAAATACCAGAGTATCACCGCGAAGATCCGGCTCCCGCAGGAGTTTGGCCTCGGCAGCCAGCAAATTGGGGCTGCCGAGCGCAAGGGCCGTCAGCCAAAAGAGTTTATTGAGCTTCATTCCTGTTCCTTGTATTTGAATACCAGCAAACCTGTGGGGATCCCCCGCCAAAACCGCAACTTAACCAGCGCCATAGCAGAGCTACCCCTGTAACATAACCAGTGGTAAAAAAATACGCAAAAAAGGTTTTGTTTCAACTCATTGCAATACGCCATTCCGGGCGAATGAGACAAAAATCCCCGGCCTTAAGCAGACCTTAATCTGAGCCGGCCAGAATAATTCCTATCCACCAACCGGGCCATGAATTCAACGCCCGCTTTTTCAGGCTTTTTATTTCGCAGATCTCAGCTGCGACTCTGTCTCAACTCGCACTATGTCACAGGAAACACAATGCCCATTGCAAGCCACCCGCTGAGCTTTCAACACTGGTTCAAACATCATCTGCTGTTGCCGTTATCGGTAGGACTTGGCGTGCTTATCTTGCTGCACATCACTAATGCCGACCTGTTGCTGGCACAGTGGATGTTGGCATTTGAGGGCACCAACACGGCCTGGCCCTGGCGCCATGCCTTTGTCGCAGACAAACTGCTGCACACAGGAGGGCGGGATCTGGTGGTGCTGGCGGCAGCTGTGTTGCTGTCGACCCTGGTATTGAGCAATTTCAAAGCCTCAATGAAGCGCTGGCGCCGGCCCTTGCTGATGTTGTTTATAAGCGCCCTGGCAACCGTGCTTTGGGTGCGTATCGGCAAGAGCATGACCAATGTCGCCTGTCCCTGGGATCTCAGTCTATTTGGTGGCCAAAAGCCTTATCTGCCCTTCCCCATGAGCCTGAGCGTTGACACTGAATTGGGCCAGTGTTTTCCCGGCGGCCACTCCAGCGGCGCCTTTGCCTGGATGGGGCTTTATTATCTGGCGTTGGTCTTGAAGCCAAAATGGCGCTTTAAGTTACTCGGCGCGGTATTGCTGATAGGCGCTGTGTTCAGTCTGTGTCAGGAGTTTCGCGGCGCCCACTTTTTATCCCACGATATCGCCAGCGCCCTTATCGGTTGGACCATGGCGACCTTGAGTTATGGCCTGGCTTATCGCCCCTGGCGAGTGGAAGGATACGCCGGGGTTCCGGCGCAAGCACAGACACCGATACAGACACAGGCACAGGCAGAAATAACCCCATAAAATACCGGGCCTGATTTATCGGCTATTAATCAGGCCCCGTTTCCATAGGCTATTTCACTGAACTTGTGAATTACGCCTTCTTCACCAGGCTTGAGATCAAAGCTCTGAGCGCCGCCGGTTTAATCATCTTGGCCATATAGTGGTAACCGCGGCGCTCGACATCCTCCACCAGATCCTTGCGGGTGTTGGCGGTGATCAAAATGCCGGGCAGATGTTGCCCATACAGCGCCCTGAGCTCATCCATGGCATCGACGCCGTTTTGGCCCTTATCCAGATGATAATCCGCCAGCATGATATCCGGCGCCACCCCTTTGAGCCCCAGCTTGATCCTGGCATCACTCAGATCCCGGGCGCAGATCACCTCGCACTGCCAGCGACTCAACAGGCTTTCGAGCCCGGCAAGGATAGCCTCTTCGTTGTCGATACACAGCACCTTGACCCCGGCGAGCGGCTGCAACACAGAAGAAATGGCCTTGGGCTGCGGCACGCTGACAGTGGCCCCAAGCGGCACCCGAATGGCAAATACAGAGCCCTTGCCCTGCACCGAAGATACGCGGATATCATGCTCCAGCACCTTGCTTATTCTGTCGGCTATCGCCAGACCAAGCCCCAGGCCGTTGACACTGTTTGAATGGGGGTTATCCAGGCGCTTGAACTCGTGAAATATCTCCCTAAGCTGCCCGGCTTCGATGCCGCAGCCGGTATCCAGCACTTGCACCTCAAGCTCGCTGCCGCGGCGGCGACAGCCCATCAGCACCCGTCCGCCCTTGGCATAACGATAGGCGTTGGTGAGAAAGTTCTGCAGCACCCGCCGCAGCAGTGAAGGGTCTGAATTGACCGTCAGGCTACAGGGCATCATGGCAAAATGGATCTGGCAGTCTTTGGCCATGGCCTCAAACTCCACCGCCAGGGTGTTGAGTACTTCGGAGATGGCAAAGTCGCGCCGTTTTACCTCCACCATGCCGGAATCCAGCTTGGAGATATCCAAAAGATCGGTCAGCAGTTCACCGGCGGTTTTCAGTGAGCTGTTGACATGGGAGAGGGTCAGCCGCCCTTCCCTGTCAAGCCCAGGATACTGACTCAAAGAGGCGGTAAACAACCGGGCCGCATTGAGCGGCTGCATTAAGTCATGCCCCACCGCCGCCAGGAAACGGCTCTTGGAAGCGTTGGCCATCTCCTCCTGAGCCTTGGCTTCGAGCAGCTTGCTGTTGAGCAGCGCCAGCTCATAGGTGCGCTCCTTGACTCTGGCCTCCAGGGTTTCGTTGACCTGCTCCAGCGCCTGTTGCTGCTCGCGATATTGGGTAATGTCGGTAAAGGTCATCACAAAGCCGCCGTCCGGCATGGGATTGCCCTGAATTTTGATCACCTTGCCATCGCGCCTGCGCCGCTCTGAGCTGTGGGCTGTGCCGTTACGCATATGCTGTACCCGGCGCTCGACATGCTCATTCACATCCCCCGGGCCGCAGTAGCCACGTGAGGCATTGAAACGTATCACCTCACTGATGGGCATTCCCGGTTGCAGGAAATCCTCCGGATAGTTGTAAAGCTCTGCATAGCGGTAGTTCCAGGCCACCAGGTTGAGATCTTTGTCGACCACGCTCATACCCTCGTAGGCGTGTTCTATCGCGGCGCGCAGCATGTCCTGACTGAGAATAATCTTCGACGAGGCCTCATCCACCAGGCTGAAGACTTCATCGAGGGCCAGATCCCGCCCCTGCAACACTGAGTCCATCACCAAAGAGGCGCTGGAAGCCCCCAGCACCCCGGCCAGCATGTGCTCGGTATGGGCAATAAGCTCGGCCGGTGCCGTCTTGTGCCAGCTGTCGCTGCGCACCGCATCGGCAGAAAAACGCGAAAAACTCTCATAGGCCCGGGTCGGGCTGACAAAGCGGCTCGCCAGGATCAACAAGTCCTGCTGACTGATGGGGCCCGTCTTACGATTGCCTGTGTTTTTGAGTTCACCCGGGGTGACAAAGGCGCTGGCCTGAATACGCTCCACCAAGCCGGCGCGCAGCCAGATAGAGCCGCCGATATAGCCAATCAGGTTGGCGCCGAGTGCCAACAGGGTATCGTTGACATTGGGCTTCAGCGCCTTTAACAGTTCAAACTGACCTGCCAGCACGCCTTCCCAGACGCCCGAGCCCTTGAGCAGCAAAAAGCCCCACAGACCAAAGCCCGCCGCCATGCCGAGAAACACCCCGGCGCGATTGCCGTGTTTCCAGTAGAGCCCGCCCACCAAGGCCGGTGCCAACTGGGCAAAGGCGCCGAAAGACAGCATGCCCAGGTTGGACAGAGAATCGCTGCTGTCAAAGCTCAGGTAACTGAAGTACCCGAAAGCCAGGATCAGCGCGATGGAGAGACGTCTGGCATAGAGCAGTTGTTGGGAAAACTGGCTGAAGTTCTTGCGGCGGATCTGCCCGGTACGCAAGAGTACCGGCACCAGCCACTCGTTACTTATCATCACGCTGATGGTCACCACAGCCACTATCACCATGCCAGTGGCGGCCGAGAGGGTTCCCAGCAGCGCCACTATCGCCAGCCAAGGTGCGTCCAGCGCCAGCGGCAGATTGATCACATAGGTATCGGCAGAGACACTGTCGCCGAGCAGCACCTTGCCCGCCAGTGCCAGCGGCCCGACAAACAGGCCGAACAGGCCGATATAGAGAGGGAACAACCAGCGCGCCTTGGACAGAGTCTGCTCGCCTTCAGCCTCGACCACCATGACGTGAAACTGTCGCGGCATACAGAGAAAAGCCGCCATGCCGACTATCAGCTCGGGCATCAGCGCTTCAAGCCTTAGATTGGGATTGACTATTACCCCCTTGGCGCTGGCCTGGTTCCAGAGGTCGCCAAAGCCGCCGAACACCCCGAAGACCACTATGCCGCCCACCAACACAAAGGCGGCCAGTTTCACCAAGGATTCAAAGGCGATAGCCAGCATCATCCCCGGGTTATGCTCGGTGGCATCCAGTTTGCGGGTGCCGAAGAGGATGGCAAAGATGGCCAGCAGCACGGCAATGATAAGCGCGACTTTGGCGCCATCGAGCGGATCATCCGGGCTTTGGAACAGGCTTAGGCTGAATACCATGGCTTTCAGCTGCAACGCGATATAGGGCATGATGCCAAACAGGGCAATGAGTGTGATGATCACCGCCAGCGGCTGCGACTTGCCATAGCGGGCGGCGATAAAGTCGGCCACCGAGGTGATATTTTGCGCCTTGGACACCACCACCATTTTGCGCAACATGCCAAAGCCCAGGGTAAAGATGATGATGGGGCCGATAAAGATATGCAGATAGGACCAAAAGTCATTGGCCGACTGGCCAACCGTGCCGAGAAAGCTCCAGGAAGAGCAATATACCGCCAGGCTGAGGGCGTAGATCCATTTCTGTAACCTGCGGGTGACACCACTGAACCAACGCTCCGCGCCCCAGGCAAGCAGGAACAGCAAACAGACATAACAGACGGCGATCACCGCCACAAAAAGGGTCAAATTCATAGGGTTCTCTTTATTGTCGCCGTATCCGTCGGCAACTGTTGTTATCCCGGCTAGATTACACCAGCCAATGGCTTTGATGAACCGCTGCGGCGATTTGCATCTTATTCGGCGTCCATTGGGGGGCAAAAAACCTTTATTGGATGCCAATCTAAACCCGCGCAAACCTTAAAAAACCACGCTGGCTCAAGCACTTCAAGCTGTGCGTTTTAAACGCAATAACCGATTAATAAATAACATTTTTTCATCACTAGACCAATGTCTAATAGAGACAGCACAGCCAAGCAACCCATACTTTGGCTCACGTATGATAAAAACAAGGGGAAGCCCAATGAGTACTCAGTCTCTTTATAAAGTGCCCGCAGCGATTGCGGCCAATGCACTGGTAAATGATGAAAAATATAAGAAAATGTACCAGGAGTCCGTGGTTAACCCCGAAGGTTTCTGGCGTGAACATGGCAAGCGTATCGACTGGATCAAGCCCTATTCCAAGGTCAAGAAAACCTCATTTGACGATCACAACCTATCAATCAACTGGTTCTACGACGGCACGCTGAATGCCTCAGCCAACTGCCTCGACCGCCATCTGGAAAAACTGGGCGATCAGACCGCCATCATCTGGGAAGGCGATGATGCCAAAGATCAACGCACCCTGAGCTACAGCCAGCTGCACACAGAAGTGTGCAAATTTGCCAACGCCCTCAAGAGCCAGGGCGTGCGCCGCGGCGACGTGGTGACCATGTATATGCCCATGGTGCCGGAAGCCGCCATCGCCATGCTGGCCTGTGCCCGCATCGGCGCCGTACATTCCGTGGTATTCGGTGGTTTTTCCCCGGATTCCATCGCTTCACGCATCATAGATGGCCGCTCCAAGGTGATTTTGACTGCAGACGAAGGCCTGCGCGGCGGCCGGGCTATCCCGCTCAAGCGCAATATCGACGAGGCGCTCTCCCATGCGGATGTCAACACGGTTGAGAAGGTGATAGTGCTCAAACGCACCGGCAATGATATCAACTGGGTCAATGGCCGTGATGTCTGGTGGGAATCGCTGACCGAAACCGCTTCCGAGCATTGCGAAGTGGAAGAGATGGGCGCCGAAGATCCGCTATTCCTACTCTACACCTCAGGCTCCACCGGTAACCCCAAGGGAGTGCTGCACACCACAGGCGGCTACATGGTATATGCCTCCATGACCCACGAATATGTGTTCGATTACAAGCAGGGCGAAGTCTACTGGTGCACCGCCGATGTGGGCTGGATCACCGGCCACAGCTATATGATTTACGGCCCGCTGGCCAATGGTGCCACAGTGCTTATCCACGAAGGTGTGCCCAACTACCCAAGCCCTGCCCGCCTGGGCGAGATGATTGACCGCCATCAGGTAAACATACTCTACACGGCGCCTACGCTTATCCGAGCCCTGATGGCTGAAGGCAAGGAGCAGTTTGACCAGTTTGACGGCAGCTCGCTGCGGATCATGGGCTCTGTGGGCGAACCCATCAACCCTGAGGCCTGGCGTTGGTATCACGAGGTGATTGGTCATGAACATTGCCCGATTGTCGATACCTGGTGGCAAACCGAAACCGGCGGCATTCTAATCAGCCCGCTGCCCGGCGCCACGGATACCAAACCTGGCTCGGCCACCCGCCCCTTCTTCGGGGTGCAACCTGCGCTGGTCGACAACATGGGCAATATTCTGGAAGGCGCTACCGAGGGCAACCTGGTGATGCTGGATTCCTGGCCGGGGCAGATGCGCACAATTTACGGTGATCATGAGCGCTTTGCCCTAACCTACTTCAAAACCTTCCGCGGCATGTATTTTACCGGTGACGGTGCCCGCCGTGATGAAGATGGCTACTACTGGATCACCGGCCGGGTCGATGACGTGATTAACGTCTCCGGTCACCGTCTGGGTACCGCCGAGATTGAAAGTGCACTGGTGGCGCACGATCTGGTGGCCGAGGCCGCCGTTGTAGGTTATCCCCATGACATCAAGGGCCAGGGGATCTACGCCTATGTCACACTGACCAAGGGCATAGAAGCCACCGAAGAGCTAAGACAACAGCTGAGACAATGGGTGCGCAAAGAGATTGGCGCCCTGGCGACCCCGGATCTTATCCAGTTTGCCGGCGGCCTGCCCAAGACCCGCTCCGGCAAGATCATGCGCCGCTTCCTGCGCAAAATTGCGGCCAACGAGATTACCAACCTTGGAGATGCATCAACTCTGGCCGACCCAGCCGTGATTGATACTCTGATTGAGTCGCGGCTCAACCGTACAGAGTAAAAGCGTACTTCCTCCTCATTGCCCCTCCTGGAGGGGCATTTTTTTTACTTTCAGCTTAAATCCCCTGGAGCGGCTTAAACGGTTTACCTATGTAAGCTGCCCCTACATTTCAATTATCTCTCCTGTTGCCCCCGAAGCATTAACATGTGAAGAATGACTTTTCACATGTTATCAATGGCATGAATAGCGAATTAGTGTTTGGCAAGCTAGACGCAACAATCAGCAACTAAATCGGTCATAGCCCGTTTATGCCGTTGATGAACCTCTATGGCCGGAATTTATAATGAAGGAAAACCATGTCATTTATTACAGCCCCTAAACCTTTGAGGCAGATTTCGCCATTGCCTGGATATTTAGGGCCAGAGTAAAAAAGCAAGCCACCCTGAGGTGGCTTGGCTAAGAGTATAAATAGGAATCATAAATTGGGAGTCACAGCTCCCGGTCGCAACAAGGGTTAGAGCACGTATTTGGCCGAGAAGGTGACCCGGTTAAGCTCACCATCTGTGCCATTTTCCCGCTCGTTCTTGGCATACATATACTCTACCCCAAAGGTCAGTGCCTTCACCGGCGAGTAAAGCAGGTTGATATAACCTGAATAGGATTCCTTGTTAGCCGTGCCTCCGGTCAGAGACACGTCGTTATCGGCGCTGAAAGCGGACAAGGTAAGGCTTGAACGCCACTGCTCGTTCCACCAATGACGATAAGACACAAAGCCTGAGTAGGATTCTATCGCCTGCAGATCGTTATTGTTGTCCAGTACCGCGCCATTGGCAAAGTTCAGCGCCACATAGCGGCCCAGGCCTTCGCCATAGGTGGCGGTGAAACGGATATCATCTCGGCCCACAGGGATGATCCCGGCCACGCTGGCGCCATAGCCGAGCTCAGTGCTGTCTATATCCTGATTAGCGATACGAGTCTCCAGTTCGAGCTGCCTCAGCATCCCCATCACAGAAAAACTGGCGCCACCTGAAGTTTTGAAGTTATAACGGGCGATAAGATCCGGCATCACCCCGTTGCCGCTAGTGATCCGGCTGCCGCCGCCATAGGGGGTAATGGTGGTTTCCGGGTTTTCGATGGCGATTTGAAAGCCACCATTGCTGTATCTCAACTGCGCCTGACGGGCAAAGGGCGTACCTTCGGTGGCGCCAACAAAGTCGAGGTTTTCCGGCAGTGCTCCCGGGTTCATAAAGGTGGTCCAGGTCTGGCCTATGGTCCAGTTGTCATAGCTGATAAAGGCGTGACGAATGCGCGGTGAATAGCTGTTGGATACCCGCTCATCACCATCAGTATGCGTCATGAAGTCCAGCTCGATAAAACCGGTGAGAGTATGGCCGTCGAGATCTGTTACCGTCTTGAAGTTAAAACGGGTTTCCCGAGCCTGGAAGTCGGTCACCTGATTGCCGTTGCCATCTACTCCATAGATGGCGCCGGGCACGTAAAACTGACGTGAGACGTTGTTGGAGTCGGGTGCACCATTGCCGTAATCACTGAACATGATATCGGCCTTAAGATAGCCGCCAAACTCCACGTCAGTTTTGTCCAATACCGATGCCTGAGCCGTCCCCAAACCGCCCAGTGCCAGAAGGGTTGCAGCGCACACCCCTGTGAGTCTTGCTTGTTTCATCTTGGATTGTCTCCTTGTTGTTATGCCAATCCACCCGGCAAAACGCACAACAGCCGAGACAGATTGAGCTAGCAAGAAGCACTATCCGATGTTTAACAGAATTGAAACATTGGCAATAGGTCTATGAGACAAAAGTAGAAAAGCTATAGCTAAATTAGCTTGGTTATTTATGTTGCTTGGAGATATCAGACTTAATATTTTTGCAGAAGATATTCTGGATGGTGGGTCGTGAAGGATTCGAACCTTCGACCAATTGGTTAAAAGCCAACTGCTCTACCGACTGAGCTAACGACCCATACAGATGGAGCATTCAGTGGTGGGTCGTGAAGGATTCGAACCTTCGACCAATTGGTTAAAAGCCAACTGCTCTACCGACTGAGCTAACGACCCACTGAATGTTGTGGTCTATCTTTCCTGATGGTGGGTCGTGAAGGATTCGAACCTTCGACCAATTGGTTAAAAGCCAACTGCTCTACCGACTGAGCTAACGACCCGCAGGAAGATCTACCTTGTTGCAGCACGCTGAGAAATGGTGGGTCGTGAAGGATTCGAACCTTCGACCAATTGGTTAAAAGCCAACTGCTCTACCGACTGAGCTAACGACCCATTTGGGTGTCACCCTATTCTCAGGCAAGTGGTGGGTCGTGAAGGATTCGAACCTTCGACCAATTGGTTAAAAGCCAACTGCTCTACCGACTGAGCTAACGACCCACGGATATACTGCCAGATTGTTTGATTTGAATTGCGATGGTGGGTCGTGAAGGATTCGAACCTTCGACCAATTGGTTAAAAGCCAACTGCTCTACCGACTGAGCTAACGACCCGACATAACTGCCGAGGCAGACCGCAATAAATCAGTGGTGGGTCGTGAAGGATTCGAACCTTCGACCAATTGGTTAAAAGCCAACTGCTCTACCGACTGAGCTAACGACCCACTAAAAAGGTTTACGAAACATGAAGTTGGTGGGTCGTGAAGGATTCGAACCTTCGACCAATTGGTTAAAAGCCAACTGCTCTACCGACTGAGCTAACGACCCATTCAAGTTTCGCCCCAGCAGGCAGTGCCGTGCTGAGGGCGCCTATAATACCGCTTTGTGATTCTCATGCAAGTGTAAATTCCCGATTTTTTGTCGTTTGCATGAAAAACAAACTGGGCGGATGTTTTTTAGTTAAATCATGGTTTAATTGCCGCCAGTTGCTGCTGTGCAATCCTTGCTGCAGCGCTGTTTGCGTACTGTTTCACCACTTGCTGATAGTAGTTCTTCGCCGCCGTTTTATCGCCGGTTTTCTCGGCGATCAGCCCAAGTTTAACCAGACTGTCGGCCCGCTTACCCGATTCCTTGAAGTTATCGACCACATTGGCAAAAGCAGTTTTGGCGTCGGCAAATTCATTCTTATTATAGAGCAGTTGCCCGAGCCAATAGTTGGCGTTATCGGCAAAGCCCGAATTGGGATACTGCTTGATAAAGTCACGAAATGCCGGAATTGCAGCGTCGTACTGGCGCTCTTTCAGTACCAGATCGACCGCCCTTTGATAGCTGTCGGTCTCGGACAAAGAGGAGCTGGCCACCACATTGGATGAAGTTTGACTGATGGCGGGCGCCGCCGGTTTGCTCTGCAAGTTGGCGATTTCGTCATAGAGCTGGCGCTGACGCTGCAACATCTGGTTGATCTGATAGTTCTGTTGTTCGGTCAAGCCTCTGAGTTCCAGCACCTCTTGTTGCAGAGTATCCATTCTGCGCATGGTCTCAAATTCAGCTTGCTGACGAGCCTTAATGATCCGCTCAAGGCGGGCGATGCGATCCTCACTGGAACCGCCGCCAATGTCTTCAACGGGCGCTGGGGCCGCATAAGCGACCCCAGTTCCCAGAAGCATGGCCGTGATAATAACGGCTTTCTTCATTCTTCAATATCCCTCTAATGCCGGGATCAGTACACCAGCACAGCGCGACGGTTCTTGGCAAAACCTTCGTCTGTGTGGCTCATATCCAGCGGCTTCTCTTCACCATAGCTGACAATGCTCATCTGGCTTGGCAGTACGCCCATACCCTGCAGGTACTTGGCTACAGCCTTGGCGCGGCGCTCACCCAAAGCTATGTTGTACTCTGGAGTACCACGCTCGTCGGCGTGGCCTTCAATTAACACGCGTACGTTAGGATGTTCAACCAGATAAGTGCCGTGGGCTTCCAGAATTTCAGCAAATTCTGTTTGCACTTCACTGCGGTCAAAATCAAAGTAGATGATGTGTTCTTTACGCAGTTCCTGGAACTTGAGGCGCTGCTGCTCTTCCGGGCTCAAAACCGGATTGGCACCACCGATTTCCACACCGCCGGCACCACTGCCGTACTCGCTACCGGAAGTTGTCGAACCGCTGGCGTCCGTTTCTGATTCTGAAGTTGAGCTACAGGCACCCAGAGCCAGTAATGGCGCAGCGATTACGATTGCCTTAAACAACTTGTTGAGATCCATCATGTTATCCTTCTGAAATATAAGTTATAGAAACGGTGACCAAGCGGGTGATTTCACCTCGCCCTGCCCCACAGGCAACCGCGCCTTGAAACGGCCATCGACAGATACCGCTGCCAGCACCTGCTTGCCGTTATAGGTAGTGCCATAAATTACCATGGTGCCGTTAGGGGCCACACTAGGTGATTCATCGAGCCGGGTTGAAGTCAAAACCTGCATAAAACGCGTCTGCAGATCCATACGGGCAATATTGTATTTGCCGTTGGTTCTGTTGACGAAAATCATACTGCGGCCATCAGGGGTCACAGTTCCCCCCAGGTTCCACTCACCTTCGAATGTCAGGCGAGTCACCTTGCCTGAGGCCAACTCTACCTGATATAGCTGGGGCCTGCCACCCCGCTCGGAAGTGAACAGCAGCGACTTGCCATCGGGGAACCAAGTGGCTTCAGTATCAATGGCATAGTGGTTGGTGATCCGCTTGAGCGCACCTGTGGCAATCTCTACTACATAGACCTCAGGTTGACCGTCGCGGGACAGAGTCAGCGCCAACTTGCTGCCATCGGGCGAGAAGCTTGGCGAGCCGTTGATGCCGGGGAAGCTGGTAACCTTGGTGCGGCTCTGGCTATAGATATCCTGGACAAACACTTCGGCCTTTTTGTTTTCAAAACTGACATAGGCCAGCTTGCGCCCGTCCGGAGACCAGGCAGGAGACATCAAAGGCTCAGGCGAGCGCAGCAGCATCTGTTCGTTGTAGCCGTCGTAGTCGGCAATCATCAGGCGGTAGGGATTCTTCTCCTGGTGATTCACCACCACATAGGCGATGCGAGTCAAAAAGGCACCGCGGATCCCGGTCAGTTTCTCATAAACTATATCGCTGATCCTGTGACCATACTGGCGAAACTGCGCTTCGCTGATAACGGTTTCGCGGCTATCCAGCAAGAGCTCGCTGCGGGACTGAGGGCCACCGGACTGCATCTGCGCCTTGACCAAGTCCACCAAATCAAAGCTCACCAGATACTTACCGGCGCCATAGGGTTTCACATAGCCCATCACCACAGCTTCGGCAGAGACATTTTTCCAGGCTGCGGCATTGAACTCGTCCATCTTGCTGATGGCGCGCTGGCCCAATGACAATTCATCCAGAGGCTTGAAGGTACCGCTGCGGGTCAAATCAGACATCACTACATCCGAAATCGACTCGGGAGCAGGCCCGGCGCCCTGCCAAACAAATGGCACCACGGCGATGGGACGCGCGGCGTCCACCCCTTCGGTGATCACTATATCCAGTGCCGCCTTCGCCGGTAGCACCAGCACGGCCAGCAAACAGATAAGACTCTTGGCAATTCGTTTCATGGGGCTCCCTTAGTTGAATTCCGGTCTAACTTCTAAATTAATCTCTTTCATCAGCTGATACACATCGGGCTCCTGGGAAACCGGCAAACGCCCGGCTTTATTGATAGCGGCCTTGGCGGCGCGACATACCACAGGATCCCCTTCAATGATCTGGCTGTTGGTGACAAAGCCATCTTTGGCCAGACGCACCTTAACCTTACAGACTCTGCCGCGCATCGACTCGTCCACCACCAGATTGCGCTGAATAGTGGCGGTGATCATCGCCCGGTAACGGTCGACTTCACTCATGACCTGACGATTGCGGGTAGCAGACAAGGCGGCTTGCTCGGCGGCCAGCGCCTCGGCCAACTCCTGCTCCTGACGGCGACGGGCCTCTTCCTCGGCCTTGCGTTTACGCTCGGCTTCCTCTTTGGCCTTACGCTCAGCCTCTTTGCGTTTGCGCTCCTCTTCCGCCTTCTTGGCGGCGACTTCTTCAGCCTTGCGTTTCTGCTCGGCCTTCAAGGCAGCCTCTTCGGCTTCTTTACGCTGTTGCTCCTTGGCCTTACGCTCGGCTTCCGCCTTCTGGGCCTTTTCTTTCTCCTGCTGCTCTTTCAGCTTGGCAGCCTTGGCAGCCTCGGCGGCTTTCTGGGTCTCCAGTTCTTTTTGCTTGCGCTCGGCTTCCAGCTTGCGGATCCGTTCCTGCTCCTGCTCGCGGGCCTTTCTAGCCTCATTGGCCTGGCGGTCCAGCTCCTGCTGCCGCTCGCGCTCACGGCGCTCGGCGGCGGCCTTGTCCTGTTTCAGCTTCTGGACATAGTCGTCCACTTTCTGCTGATCGACCACCACGGCCTGCACAGGCGCAGATTGCGCCTGGGTGGGCTGCGGCTTTGGCTTGTCATGAAAGTCCACGCCCATGGCCAGAATCGCAATAACCCCAATATGCAGCACAGCTGAGATGATAAAGGGGACAGTAAAATCAGATTTCCCAGCCACTTACTTCTCCTCTGGCGAATCTGTCATCAAACCGACCGAAGGCACGCCGGCATGTTGCAGCGATACCATCAGTTGAATTACCCGCTCGTAGGGAATGGCACGATCGCCCTTAACCACCACGGGGCGATCCGGCTCCATTTGGATGATGGCGCTGACCCGGGTGCTGATCTCTTCCAGATCCAGCACCTCATTATTGGGTGAGCCACCCAAGTCGAGAAAATACTCACCCTCGGCATTGATGGAGGCCACCACAGGCGGCTTGCTGTCGGCGGGCAGCGGCTCGGCCTCACCCTGAGGCAAGTCTACTTTCACCCCTTGAGTCACAATCGGCGCCGTCACCATAAAGATGATCAGCAGCACCAACATCACGTCGATATAGGGCACCACATTGATTTCAGCGACGGGGCGACGCCGCTTGCGCTGATATCCCTGCATCATACGGCTTCCTTATCGCTGTATGCCTGACGGTGCAATATGCCGGAGAACTCTTCCATAAAGTTGGCGTAGGAAGACTCGACCTTTTCCACCTGAGTAGAGAATCTGTTGTAGGCGATAACCGCAGGAATGGCGGCGAACAGGCCCATGGCGGTAGCAATAAGCGCTTCGGCAATACCCGGTGCCACCATGGCCAGGGTGGCATTTTCCACCGCGCCCAAGGCGATAAAGGAGTTCATGATCCCCCAAACTGTCCCAAACAGGCCAATATAGGGGCTGGTGGAGCCTATGGTTGCCAAGAGTGGCAGATGGGTTTCCAGCTTATCCAGCTCTTTGGAGAGGGAGATCCGCATGGCGCGATAGCTGCCATCCATAATGGCTTCTGGCACCCGACCGTTCAGTTTTGAGAGGCGGGCGTATTCCTTAAAACCGGATACGAACATGGACTCAAGCCCTGAGTTACTTTCCTGGCGAGCCGACAGCTCCTGGTATAAACGATTGAGATCTACACCGGACCAAAATTTCTCTTCGAAGCGTTCGGCATTTTGCCTGGCCGCTTTCAGGAGTTTGCGCCTCTGGATAATCACAGCCCAGGACGCGATAGACAGAGACAATAAGGTGAGCATCACCAGTTTTACCAACAGACTGGCCTGCATGAATAATCCAATAAACGAAATCTCAGCTTCCACCTTTTTTAAACTCCTGCAAAATGTGTTGGGGAATGGCCAATGGCCGCATGCGCTCGAGCGAAATACAGGCAACCAGAATGCTGGCCGCGCAATAACACTCACCCTCGGCATCTACCAGGCGCTGTTCAAACACCAAAGATGCCCGCTTCACTTCTGAGACACGGGTTTCCACCCAAAGGTTCTGCTCAAATCGCGCCGCCTTGCAGAAATCCAGCTCGGCGTGGCGTACCACAAAGGCGATATCCTGCTGCAACAGGGCGGTTTGGCTCACCGACATAGACCTGAGCCACTCACTTCGGGCTCTTTCAAAAAATTTCAAATAGTTGGAATGGTAAACCACCCCACCCGCGTCTGTGTCTTCATAATAGACAGTGATAGGCCAACGAAACATGCTTCCACTTGCTTTTAATGCGCCAAAAGTGAGGCCTACTATACCTTATCCACAATCCGCTTGTGAATGGCGGAAAAAGCAAAGGGGCCCGCAGGCCCCAGTTTATTTTTTCAAGGCTTAACTTAAGCTTAACCGTCGATTTTGCTCGGCAGGGTCAAGCCAAAGTTGTGCCACAGGAAGGTGAAGATATCCGCCGCTTCATCTATCTTCATCGCCGTGGGTTTACCTGCACCGTGACCGGCATTGGACTCGATACGCATGATAACCGGCTGATCCCCCTGTTGCTTGGCCTGCATCATGGCGGCAAACTTGAAGCTGTGCAGCGGCACCACCCTGTCGTCATGATCGGCTGTCATCACCATGGTCGCAGGATAAGCCTGAGACTTGACGTTGTGATATGGCGAGTAAGCCAGCAACGCCGGGAACTGCTCTGCATTGTCGGCACTGCCGTATTCACTGGTCCAGGCCCAGCCTATGGTGAACTTGTGGAATCTGAGCATATCCAGTACCCCAACGGCGGGCAGCACGGCGGCAAACAGATCCGGTCTTTGGGTCACGGCGGCGCCCATCAACAAACCACCATTACTGCGGCCATAGGCGCCAAGCTTGCTCTTGTTGGTATAGCCCTGATCCAGCAGGTATTCGGCAGCGGCAAAATAGTCGTCAAACACATTTTGCTTCTTGTCGAACATACCTGCCTGGTGCCAGCTCTCACCATATTCAGCGCCGCCACGCAGGCTGGGCACAGCATAGATGCCGCCCATATCCAACCAAGCGATATTGGCCGGGCTGAATCTTGGGGTCATGGAGATGGCAAAACCACCATAGGCGTACAGGAGTGTCGGGTTAGTGCCGTCTTTCTTCAGCCCTTTCTTGTAGGACAGCATCATCGGCACCTTGGTACCGTCCTTGCTGGTGTAGAACACCTGCTCGGATACGTAATCATCCGGATTGAAGGCGATTTTAGGGCTCTGGTACAGCTCGGACTCACCTGTCTTGAAGTCAAACTTATAGGTGGTCTGCGGCTGCACATAGCTGTTGAAAGTGTAATAGAAGTAGTCTTTGCTGCGTTTGCCGTATGGGCCGGCAATCTTGCCTTTGCCAGGCAGAGTCACGTCCTGGCGCTTGACGCCGCCCATGGAGTAGATGGACAGCTGCCCCAGCACGTCATGCAGTGAGCTCACCACCAGGTGATCATTGATGATACCAACACTGGCGATAGGGTCCTTTGTCTCAGGGATCACTGTCTTCCAGTCTTTTTTGGCCGGGCGGCGTAAATCTATCGCAATCACTTTGCCGTTGGGGGCATCAAGATCTGTCTTGAAGTAGAACACTGACTTGTCGTTGCCGATAAAGCTGTACTCGGCTTCCAACTCGGAAATCAGCTCGACCACTTCCGCTTTGGGATCTTTGAGTGACTTATAGAAGAAGCGGTTGCGGCTGTCGGTCCCTTGAGAGATGGACAGCAGCAGATAGTCACCGTCTTCAGAAACACCGATACCAAAGCCCCAGTCCTTGTTTTGTGGCCTTTGATAAACCAGCTTGTCCTGGCTCTGATCTGTGCCCAGCTTATGGTAGTAAACCTTCTGGTTGAAGTTGACATCGGCCATCTTGTCTCCGCCGGCCGGGGCATCATAGCGGGCATAGAATACGCCTTCATTGGCGTGATCCCACACGGCAGAGGAAAACTTGATCCACTCCAGTTTGTCGCTGAGCAGCTTGCCGCTGGCAATATCCATAAACTGCCACTGTTGCCAGTCGGAGCCGGACTCAGAGACACCATAGGCCAGCACCTTGCCATCGTCACTCACTGACACGCCGGACAGGGCAACTGTGCCCTTGTCGGAGAAAGCGTTGGGGTCCAGCAACACCTTCTCATTACCTTGCTTGTCTTTGACATAGAGCACTGACTGGGCCTGCAGACCGTCGTTGCGGTAGTAGAAGGTGTTGTCACCCTTTTCGAAAGGAGCAGAGATTTTTTCGTAGTTCCACAGGGTGGTGATCCTGTCGACTACCGCCTGCTTGTTGGGGATAGCCGACAGATACTCCTGTCCAAAAACCTGCTGAGCCTTGACCCAGGCTTCGGTTTCCGGAGTGCTTTCTTCCAGGTGGCGATAAGGATCGGCAACCTGAACACCGTGAATGTTTTCAACCAGCACTTCGGCGCGGGTCGCCGGATACTGGGACTTAACGGTAGCCAGCGCATTCTGACCATTTGGAGTATCTGTGCTCTGGCAGGCGCCGAGCGCCAGGCTCAAGCCAACCGCCAAAAGCATAGGGCGAGCCAATTTTGTAGTTATTGTCATGGAAACTTCCTGTCCGACTAAATAAAGAGGCGTACAGCGGCGTTTTAGCAAAAAATGCAAACGCAGCGACTTGCAAAGTACTATACAAGCAAAAAAAACCGACACAATCGTCAAATGACAATCTGTGCAAGGATTGAACAATGACAAATGTTAATAAAACGGCAACAAGGATTAATTATATAAATTGCAAATTTATGCAGCGGCATTGATTAAAGAAGCGAAACGCGGGCTATAACTGCATTTACGTGATTTACATCACCTTTGTAGCATTAGTTTTATTTATCTCATGACGTAGTTTTTCTCGCTTGTTGCTGACACATTCTGTCACTAAAATATGCCTCGTTTTCAGGAAGTATTTACCCCGGTAAATATGAAAACCAAGAACTTCAAAACTGTTGTGTAGTTTTCATGGCAGTTTTCCCTGGTTCTTATGCTTGACTTCCTTCCTTCAATTTGTTGATTGCAATAATTTAATTTTTGCGGCCCACTTGTTTCAAGTGGGCTTTTTTTTATGTTTTAATCGCCACCTTTCCCAAAGACAACAAGGACCCGTATGTCACTGCTGCGTATATTGCTTGCTTACCTATTACTGCTGGTCGGCGCTTTTTCAACTTATGTCTGTATTTTTGGTGCCTTCCAGAGCCTGCCGGAGCAACAACCGGCAAAATACTTTATGGTTATCTTCGGCGCCTTGCTGGCGGCTGTCAGTCTCACCCTCGCCGGTTTTCTCAACCGCCGCCGTAACTGGTGCCGCTCCAACGGTATCGCCTTGTTGGCGGCAGCAGGTTTGGCGCTTCTAATCCTAGTGTCCGATGCAGCATACCAAGACAAGGCCCAGTTGCCGCCGATGATCGCCTTAAACGATTATACGGTCGGTGGGCCCGTGATTACTTTGGTGCTGATACTCGGTGGCCTACTGCTATGGCGAGGCATAAAGCAGAATCAAGGGGCTGATAACCTTCATTCAAATTAATTAAGGCTAGCTGAACAGGGAGCAGACCAAGTCTCCTCTAGCCATCACCGCCTCTATGTAAGATAGTGCAATGAAAAAGAAGCAAAAGCCTATTCCCTGGTGACTCTTACCTGCCCCCCCGGAACTATCTGTTTAACGCCTGTGGCCTTGGCTCGTAGGCGTCGGTTCCCCACAGCGGCACAGTGGACAGGGCGTGCTTGTGGCTACCGTTGGTTTCTTTGGTGGAATAGGACAGATACAGGAGTGTCTGGTGTTCACTGTCATAGATACGCCTCACCTTGAGGCTCTTGAACAAGATGCTCAAGGACTCGGTAAACACTATCTCGCCCTTCTTCCCCAGTTCAATACCGGCCAGTTGCGTCTTGGTTATCGGCCCTGTCTGGCGACAGCTGATACTCATATCCGATGGGTCGGCAAAATCCAGATTGGCCTCTATGCGACTGATATGACAGGTAACACCGGGCAGTTTGGGATCTGTCTTGGCATCTATGATCACATCTTTGGTGGTAAATACGCCCAGGCTGACCTTGCCTACATCATCGCCGCAGCCGGCGAGCAAGCTTGTCGCCACAGTAGCGACCAACGCGGCCAAGAGTGGCGTTTTTTTCAGTGCCATGAAGAGTCCTCTTTCAATCAAAGTGCAATAATTGCGACTAACGGTACAGGCGCTCGGCCCAGCGGGTCAAGCCGGCCACCACAGAGCCGAAGTGATCGCCACTGACCAAAGCCACATCAGGGAAACGCGCGCGGATCTGCTCGGTAATATACGGGCTCTTGGCGCTGCCACCTGTGAGATAAATGACATCCGGCTGACATCCCCCTTCCGTCAAAGCCTGGGTGATAAGTTTGTGCACCGTTTCGAGCGATTCATCGATGGCGGCCACAAAGGTGGCGGCATCGACATTCACAGTCAAGGGCCGCGGTTTGGGCGCTTCGACAAAACCTATATCCATAGCGGCTTGCTTACTGTCGCTCAGGGCGATTTTAAGCTGCTCGGCACTGCGCACCAAACGATAACCCAGCTGATCTTTTTGCACCTTCAATAAGCGCGCAAGTTTCGCCTGCTCTTTGGCATCCCGCTGCAGCTCTTCGATCAACTTGCGACTACTCAAGGCAGAGAATTCCCGCTGGGCACTGACATCGTTGACGGCGACCGCGTTCCAGAAGGGTTGCCTTGGCATAGGCTTGCCTGTGATCAGCGCGCTGCCAAGCCCCAAATGCGGCATAAAACCGGCCATCGCCAGAGCGATATCCAGATCGTTGCCCCCTACCCTTTGACCACTGTGGCCCAGGCAGTCGTCACTGCGATCTTTCTTGTCTTTAAGCTCAGGCCCCATGCGCACAAAGGAGCAGTCGCTGGTACCGCCGCCAATATCCACCACCAGCACCCGCTGCTCCCGGGTGAGTGTCGACTCAAACTCAAGGGCAGCCGCCATAGGCTCATACAAAAAAGCCACATCGGTGAACCCGGCGCGCCGGGCCCCCAGAGTCAAAATAGCCTCTGCTTGCTTGTTGCTCTGCTCGCCGCCAATGCCCTGAAAGTTAACCGGCCGCCCGATCACCACCTGGGAAATTGCCTGTTTCAGGCTCTGCTGCGCCCGGGTATGAATTTCCTGCATCATCAGGGTGACGATATCTTCAAACAGCGCCATCTGATTGCTGAGCAGGCCCGAAGCGCCAAGGAATGACTTGGGCGAGCGAACATAGAAGCCATCTTCCGGCATCTCCATATAGGTTTCAATCGCCTGATTGCCGATGAATACCGCTTGCTCGTTGGCAAGCAAGTCCAGCTCCAGGCGCGCCATTCGGGCGCGACTCAGCTCGGCAGTACGTTTGGGTTTGAAATCAGCCTGGGCCGCCAAAGGCAAGCGCTGCAGCACAGACTCGGAAATGAGTTCGCGCTCCATGGCATAAATGGTCGATGGCATATAGTTGCCATCCTCGGCCAGAGGCAAGAGCCGGGTCTGGCCCCCATCCATTACGCCAATGGCGCAGTTGGCACTGCCATAGTCAAAACCTGCAAACATTCCGTCCTCCTGCTTTCGCTGGCTCTAAGTGGCCCGGGCGCCGCGTTTTGCTTTGAAGACAAAGCCTCAGCGCCCGCTCCCGGCCAGGAAACCGGCCGAGAAAAAAGAGCGCAACATAGCATAAGCAGGGCAGAAAACCCAATCGTCAATATCGCTCTCTTTGACCAAAGTGGGGGATTGTCATTCTTTCGACATAAATTCGCTCTACCCTTAGGGAACGCTTCTTGCGTTCTTGCGTTCTGGCAAAGGACAAAGGACTAAAACCATTTGCTGGAACCACGCCTTGCATCCAGGTCTGTAAGCCGACGCGGAGCACACATGGGAATTGTTCGCACCTTCCTTAGCGCCGGCGCAACCCCGAATTCAAACCTGGGCCGGGCCCCAAAAGCGTAAAACCAAGAAACTGCGCCCCGCCTTTATTCTCTGATTACAAGCGGATATCAGAGTGTTATTGTATATTTGCCGGGCTTTCTCTATGCCCGGCGTCTGCTCACGAGGAGTCTTTACCGTGTCACCGTCCGTCGAAAAATTTTCTCTGGATAAGGAGCTTTCCTGGTTGTCTTTCAATGAAAGAGTCTTGCAGGAAGCGGCCGATCCTCTGGTTCCTCTGGTGGAACGGGTTCGCTTTCTGGGCATATTTTCCAACAACATGGATGAGTTCTTCCGGGTCAGGGTTGCTGCGGTGCGCCGCTCGATTCTGTTATCCAGCCTGCAGGAAGGTCGCAACTCCAGTCGCCATTTGATGGCCAAGATCCAGACCAAGGTCCTGATACTGCAAGAGCGTTTCGACGCCATTTACGGCGAGTTAATGCGGGAACTGGCAAGACACAGCATCTTTCTCATCAATGAGAAACAACTGAGCGATTTTCACAGCCAATGGTTGAAAAAGCACTTCAAGGATCAGCTCAAGCGCCACATCACTCCGCTTATCCTCAGCAACCGCTCCGAGCTGTTCAAACAACTCAACGATGACACCACCTATCTGGCGGTGTGCCTCTACAGCCGGGAAAAGCGTCAGTACGCCCTGGTGGAAGTGCCCACCAAAAATGTGCCGCGTTTCATCCAACTGCCGGCTGAAACCTCAAAGCGCCGCAAACACTTAATTTTGCTAGACAACATCATAAGGCACTGTGTCGATGAGCTATTCTCCCCTTTCTTCGAATATGAAGAGATTGAAGTCTTCTCCATGAAGCTGACCCGCGACGCCGACTTCGATCTCACCGATGAGCTGGAACAGAGCCAGTTGGAAAAGCTCACCAAGGGCCTGAAAAAGCGCCTCACCGCCGAGCCGGTACGTCTGGTGTATGACAAAGAGATGCCGGAGCATATGCTGAGCATGCTTACGGCGCAGCTGAATATCTCCAATACCGAGTGCCTGATCCCCGGCGGCCGTTACCACAGCTTCAAGGACTTTATCGGCTTTCCCAATCCAGGGCGCAAATACCTGGAAAACGACAAGCTTCCGGCACTGGACTCGGCCGGATTCAGTGTCTGTGCCAACAAGTTTGACGCCATTCGCCGCGGCGACATCATGCTTTATTACCCCTATCACAAGTTTTCCCACTTTACCGAGCTGGTGCGCCAGGCGGCCTATGATCCTGCCGTCAAGTTCATCAAAATCAGCCTCTATCGGGTGGCGAGAAAGTCCCATATCATCCAGTCGCTGATAGATGCGGTGAAAAACGGCAAACAGGTCACCACTGTGATTGAACTCAGGGCCCGTTTCGATGAGCAGGCCAATATCGAGTGGAGCCGGGTGCTGGCCGAGGCTGGCGTCAAGGTGCACCATGGGATCCCAAGCTTGAAGGTCCATGCCAAAATGTGCCTTATCGGCCGTGAGGAAGGCGGCGCAATGCGCCTCTATGGCCACATTGGCTCGGGCAACTTCAACGAGGGTACGGCCAGGGTGTATACCGACCTTTCGCTGTTTACCGCCAATCAGGAAATTGCCGCCGAGATAGAACAGGTATTTGAGTTGATTGAGCACCCTTACAGACGAGATAATTTCCAGCACCTGATAGTTTCACCCTATGATGCGCGCCAGAAGCTGACCGGCCTTATCGAGCAGGAGATCATCAATGCCCAGAGCGGCATCAAGGCCGCCATCACCCTCAAGCTCAACAATCTGGTGGATGAGGCGATGATCCAAAAGCTATATGAAGCGTCCAGCGCCGGCGTCAAAATCCGTCTGCTTATTCGCGGTATGTGCGCGCTTATTCCCAATATTCCCGGGATCAGCAACAATATTGAGGTCGTCAGCATAGTGGACCGATTCCTCGAGCACTCGCGGGTGATGCTGTTCCACTCAGGCGGCGAAAACAAACTCTTTCTCTGCTCTGCCGACTGGATGGGGCGTAATATCGATAACCGTATTGAAGTCAGCACCCCGGTATATGATCCCGGTTTGAAGCAGATGATCCTCGATACCCTGGCGCTGCAATTTGCCGACAACATCAAGGCGCGGGTGATCAACAAAGATCAATCCAACCCCTACCGTAAGCGGGGCAACAAGCGTAAGGTAAGATCCCAGATAGCCATACATCAATATCTGGGCAACTACGAAAAACAGCGGCAACTGGATCTGGCCAAGCCCCAGGAACCGACACAATAGCAAAATGAGGACCACCTTGACTGCAACACCCAAGCATTTTGTCGCTGTGGATATGGGCTCCAACAGCTTTCATCTGGTGATAGCCCGCGAGCAGGATGGCAGCATTCAGATCCTGCATAAAGAGAAACGTCTGGTACAGTTGGCCGAAGGGCTGGATCAGGACAACAGGCTGGATAATGACGCTATAGCGCGCGGTCTCGCCTGCCTCAAGGATTTCAACCTCAGGTTTTCCACTCTGGATCAGGCCAGAGTCAGACTGGTGGCCACCCACACTCTGAGAGTCGCCCGTAACCGTGAGGCCTTTATCGAGGCTGCCAGGGCCATTATGCCCTACCCGGTCGAAGTGGTATCCGGCCATGAAGAGGCGCGCCTTATCTACAAGGGCATAGCCCACAGCCAGGAGTTGGCAGAGCGCAACCTCATCATAGATATCGGCGGAGGCTCCACCGAAGTGGTGCTTGGCCACAAGACTCAGGCGCAGATACTCTCCAGCCTGCGCTGTGGCTGCGTCAGTTACAACCAGAAATACTTTGTCGACGGCAAGCTAACACTGGAGACCTTTCGCGCCGCCCAAGCAGCGGCCGATAAACAGTTTGCCTCACTGGCCAAGGAATATTTCAGTGGCCAGTGGGATCTCACTCTTGGCAGCTCAGGCAGTGTCAAGGCCATCTGCGAGGCGATGCAGCACTTCTTCAACGATGAAACCATCACTCTGCCCAGGCTCAAGCAGTTGAAGCAGCAGTTGCTCGACTGGGGGCATGTGGATCAGATTGAACTGCCGCAGGTGGACAGCAAACGTGCGCCTTTGCTACCGGCGGGGCTGGCTATCCTGATCAGCTTCTTCAAGAGGCTGCCGGTCACCGAGTTGCAGTTTGCGCAAGGGGCACTGCGCGAAGGCGTACTTTACGAACTTGCCGGGATCAGCCAATTCGGTGATGTCAGCGGTCGCACTGTCGAGAGCATGGCCAAACTCTATCATGTGGACTTGAACCATGCCGCCAAGGTGGCCACTTCCGCCAAACAGCTGTTTGATGCCGTGGCCGACTGTTGGCAACTCGAGCCCTGGCGCTCCCTGCTGGAACATGCGGTGAAACTGCATGAGATAGGGATCCATATCAACTCCCGCGCTCACCACAAACACGGTGCCTACATTATAGCCAATAGCGATCTGCCCGGTTTCAGCCAAGAGCAGCAACAGCTGCTGGCACTGCTGATTGGCAACCAGCGCAAAAAACCCAACCTGGAGGCGCTGGCACAACTGGAGCCCGCTCAGAAATTACGCCTAATCCGTTTAATGACGCTGCTGCGCCTCGCCGTGTTGCTGAATCTCGGCCGTATCGCCCGCAGCTTGAAAATCACCCGGGTAAAACCCACGGCAACAGGGATGCAGATAAGCCTGCCCGAGCCGCGTCAACGCATCAGCCTGTTTGCCAAAGACCTGCAGCGGGAGCAAAAGCAGCTCGCCCCGTTGGGTTTTGAGCTGCAGATAAGTTATGCCGATAACTGACGTCCTGTGACTAGGCCCTTGTTATATCGGTAACTGGGGGTTAATCAGTGGCTGTGATGCCCGCCTTCAAGCTGCTGCCCATCTGCCGAGTAGAAGCCTGAGCTGCCATGTTGAATAAAGCCCTGGGTGATCATCTTGGCAATAAAAGGGTCAGACTCACTGTCGCCCACATCGGCAAAGTCGAGGTCCTGGAAACCTGAGGTAAGCCGCTTGAAACTCTCCTGGCTCACAGGCGTCAGCTTGCTGAGCCGATAAACAATACGCTGCTCACCTTGAGTGATAGTCATCTCGGCCGGCAGCTCCAGCTCGCTTATCCAGCTCAATTGCAAAGACTGCGGCTCGGAGGCGCTTTTGTTCGCGTGACTATGGTTTTCTTCATGACCTGCGTCATGACTATGGCTTTGTTCATGACTCTTGCTCTTAAGGGAATAGCTCTGACGGGTGAAGCAGCTATCCTGCAGGCTTTGGCCCTTTTCAAATTGACTCAAGGCTGCAGGCGATATCAGATGAAACTGCCTATCGAGATCGGTGTGAATATTCAGCGCCAAGAGGTCACCACGGCGATAGCTGATAGAGCGTTTCTCCTGGGGGAAATAACGCACATACTCACCATTTTTATGCCAAGCCTCGTAGCTGACAGGGCTGCGTTGATAGATGATGGTATCGTCAAAGCGCGTCAGGGTCAGTTGCTGCTGCCTGGCCTGATCACCGCTGCCAACAGTGATCTGATAGCTGGCTTGAAAACGACCGGGGTTGGCGGCACAAACATTAGCATCATCGCCAATTGAGCCGCCCGCTTTGACATGGGCGTGCTCCTGGCTGCCAGGCTGGTTGCTGACAGACTGAGTATTGGCCATGGCAAACTGCCCCAGAGAAGTTGTGATCCCCAAAGTGAGTGACAGCGTGAGTGACAATGTGATTGACAATGTGAGTGGGCGACCAAGAACGCGAGGGGCTGTGCAATGAGCGGTGCGAGGAGCGATATGAAGCGCTACGCGGGGAAAAAAGGGAAACGCTGGCTTGAATGTTACACGGGACATAATAAACCTACTGATATGACTCTAAAACAAAAGACTAAAACCAAAGACCAAAACCAAAGAAGTAGCCTGATGCCCCTGCTTGAACCTAGGGATAAGCAGGGGCATCAGGCTGCGAAACGCTAAACTTTATTGCGCCGCGGCGGCCTCGGCCTTATTGACCAGGTCACCGGCAAAGTTCATCACATGGAAGATGTGGTTCTGCTCAACCGTACCCTGAACCAGGCTGGCACCCGGGCCGCGAGCGAAGATGGCCACATCTTCACCCGCATGGGTTTCACTTTCCAGCGGCACCAATGCCTCCTGATGGAACCCCACACTCTGGGTGTCTATGTAATTCAAATCCACCCGACCAGGCTCGGCGGCATAGTTGTAACGCTCATCGCCACCGGTCGCCAGCGAGCCAAAGCCCAGACCATTGGCATAACCAACCGTGGTATAAGGCATGCCGTTGGCATCGGTAGAGTTGGTGACCGACGGCTGACCGTTGGCATCGTTACTCTTCACCAGGCCCAGGATAGGATTACCTCGGGTCGGATAGCCGGCGATGGTGAACACATGGCTGTGGTCGGCGGTAACCATCAGCAAGGTGTCATTGGCCGAAGTCTTCTCCATGGCGACACGTACCGCCTCAGACAAGGCTATGGTGTCGTGCAGGGCGCGGGCCGCATTACCGGCATGGTGAGCATGGTCGATACGACCGGCTTCAACTATCAGGACAAAGCCTTTGTCGTTCTTTTTCAGAATATCGATACTCTTGGCCGTCATCTCTGCCAGAGAAGGCTCTCCGGTAACACCGGTCTCGACTCTGTCGTAGTCATATTCCATATGAGAGGAGTTAAACAGCCCCAGCGCATGCTCTGTGCTGCCGGTATCCATCGCCAGGAAGCTGTCACGGTCGGTAACGTAACTGGCGTTGGGGTACTGGGACAGCCACTCGGCGGTCAGATCGCGACCATCGTTACGCTTACCTGCTTTGCCTTCAGGATCGATAGTAGTGTTGGGAATAAACGCGCGGCGACCACCGCCCATAACCACATTGATCCCTTTGCCGTTATTGAAGTCCAGCATCTGGGCGGCAATATCTTTACAGCCGTTGGTGACGGCTTCGGCTGGCAAGTTGCTGTCCGTTTCCCAGTCGCGATCCGGCACATGGGCATAAGTGGCCGCCGGGGTCGCGTGAGTGATACGTGCCGTTGAAACCACACCGGTAGCCATACCGGCCATGGCGGCCAGCTCCAGCGAAGTCACCAGGTTTTGACCGCTAGCGGAGGAACAAACACCGCGCTCAACACCTTCAGCCTGTGAGATCACGCCAACGTCCGTCTTTACCCCGGTGACCATGGCCGTCATGGTGCCGGCCGAATCCGGGGTTTGACCATCGACATTATATGTCTTGGCCAGGCCAAGATAAGGCAGAGTCTCAAAGGAGAGTGAGTTTTCCTCTCCGGTCTGCCCCTTAAGCTGACCATCGAGGATCCGCGCCGCCGTCACAGTTGAAACGCCCATGCCATCGCCGACAAACAAGATGATGTTTTTCGCCGCACCCGCCTGGGTGTTATTGCTCATATTGGACGCCTTGGTGACGCGGTTTTGACCATCGACATACCATTGATTAACGGCGGTCCAGTCTTTTCCGTCACTGCCGTTGCTTCCATCCGTGCCCGGAGTGCCTGCGTTGCCGTCCTTGCCGTTGTCACCGTCACTTCCACAGGCCGCCAAGCCGAGAATCGCGGCCAAAGACAGTACCAGTAATTTCTTATTCATTTCCTTGCTCCCAATTAATACTTAGTACCGCCAAGCTCTTGGGCTTGATTGATAATGTGGAAAATCACGTTCTGCTCCATCACACCCTGCACCAGGTTGGCGCCGGGGCCTGTGGCATGCAGACTGATGTCTTCACCAGCGTGGGTTTCACTTCCCATAGGAATAAGAGCTTGTTGCATAAAGTCTTTGTCTTGAGTGTCCACTGAGGTTAGGTCGTCACGGTTCCCCACAACGGCGCCCGGGCCATTGGTGTAACCCAAGGTAGTGTATGGCTTACCATCGAGGGCAGTAGAAAGGTTTCCATCCACGCCGTGCACCAGACCCAGAATAGGGTTACCCCGCTTCGGATAACCTGCGATGGTGAACACGTGGCTGTGGTCGGCGGTGACCAGAATGAGCGTCTCTTCCGGGTTGGTGTTTTCGACCGCCGCCTTAACGGCGTTGGAGAGTTCCACCGCATCGGCCAGGGCGCGCTTGGCGTTACCGGCGTGGTGACCATGGTCGATACGACCCGACTCGACGATCAGCAGATAGCCCTTGTCATTCTTCTGCAAAATCTCGAGAGATTTCGCTGTCATCTCGGTCAATGAAGGTTCGCCGCCCACATCATCGGCGCGGTCCGCTTCATATTCCATGTGGGAGGAGTTGAACAAGCCCAGCAGGTGATCTGTAGTGCCGGCATCTATGGCGTCAAACTCTGTGCTGTTCCACACATAGGCGGCGTTGTCCAGGTTGTCGACCCAAGCCTTGGTCAAGTCCAGGCCATCCTTACGTTGCCCTTTCTTGTTCTCGCCATCTGTCACGGTTTCAGGGATAAAGGCGCGGCGACCGCCGCCCAGGGCAACTGACAGGGCATTGTCTTTATCGCGCATCACCATCTGGTAGGCGATATCTTTACACTCGTTGGCTACCGCCTCGGCAGGCAAGTTGGCGTCAGATTCCCAGTCACGCTCCGGGCTATGGGCATAGGTTGCTGCCGGAGTGGCGTGGGTGATACGTGCAGTACTCACCACACCGGTAGATAAGCCTTTGGCATTGGCCAGATCCACCAGAGTCACCAGCTCATTGCCTTTGGATGACAGGCAGTTGCCACGAAGGCTCTGTTCGGATACCGAAATCACCCCCGCTTTGGACTTTACCCCGGTTGCAATGGCCGTCATGGTGCCTGCACTGTCCGGTGTTTGCTGGTTGGTGTTATAGGTCTTGATCAATGCGGTATGGTCAAACTTCTCAAAACTCAGGAAATTCTCTTCACCACCCTGGTTACCGGCCAGCTGCTGCCCTTGGTAGATACGCGCAGCAGTCAAGGTGGAGATCCCCATACCGTCACCGACAAACAAAATGACGTTTTTGGCTTTTGCTTTTGATTCTAATCTAGCCTTGTCTGACACCCGCTGGGCGCTTTCCTTATACCAATGGCTGTCAGTTTGAACACTGGGCAACACGGCGCTGTTGGCCGCCATGGTTACCAGGCTGCAAGAGATCAACGCAGCTAATCTATTTTTCATCACTTTCATCATCCGTATTGGGTTGAAGTAAATTGGTCACAAGTAAAGGTAGTGCGGCCTGATTGTCGAAGATCCAGATGACAAATTTGGTTAATCAAGATTGCAGTTATGTGAAGGGCTTTGGCTGGGCAGCACAAATAAAAGGAAAAACCGGCTTGGGGCTCAAGACCCCTGAATGGGGATTGAGTGGGGGGAAGGCTGCTGTTTGTTCCGGCTCGAAAAACCATAGTGACTGGAGGAACCTAAATCATCTGCATATCAAAAAAGGAGCCAATGGGCTCCTTCGATGATTAGATTTCTTAGCGCTATCAGGACGTTTGCTTGGCCTGCTCTTTCTGACGCTGTTTCTGCTCACGGCGCTTATGGATCACTTCTTTGACATCGGCGCCTATGTGAGCCTCACCGCGGCGCTTGGCCAGTTGCATCTGCCGCTCACGCTCGATAAATCGCCGGCGCTGCTTTTCATCCAGCTTATCTATGCAATGGGGACAGCTGACACCCTGCTCATAGGCCGGGCTCTGCATATCGGCCTCGGTTATCGGCATCCGGCAGGCATTACACTGATCGTACTGACCTTTTTGCAACTGATGATCCACTGAAACCCGGTTGTCGAAGACAAAGCATTCTCCCTGCCACAGACTCTGCTCTTCGGGCACTTCTTCCAGATATTTGAGGATCCCACCTTCAAGGTGATACACCTCATCAAAGCCTTGTTGCTTAAGGTAGGCGGTGGACTTTTCACAGCGGATCCCGCCGGTGCAAAACATGGCTACCTTCTTGTGCTTGGCCGGATCCAGCTGCTGCTTCACATATTCTGGGAACTCGCGGAAAGTCTCGGTCTCGGGATTGACGGCATTCTTGAAGGTACCAATTTGCACTTCATAGTCGTTGCGGGTATCAACCAGCAGCACATCGGGATCGGAGATCAGCGCATTCCAGTCTTTGGGTTTGACATAGGTGCCGACCACTTCTCTGGGATCTATGCCTTCCACCCCCATGGTGACTATCTCTTTCTTGAGTTTGACCTTGGTGCGGTAAAACGGCATCTCATCATCAAATGAGCGCTTGGAGACGATATTATCCAGGCCATTCTGGGCATCCAACCAGGCCATCAGGGTATTGATGCCGCTTTCCGAGCCGGCCACTGTGCCATTAATGCCTTCGGCAGCCAGCAGCAAGGTGCCGCGAATGCCATTGTCTTCCATGGTCTCGAGCAACGGCTGACGCAAAGCCTCATAATCCGGCAGGGAAACAAACTTATATAAAGCGCATACAACTATTTTGGACATCATTACCTCAACTTCTGCTGGCTGGAACCTAATTTCCAGTGCATAACAGCCTCACCTTCTGGAACCTTCCTTAGGTGATCGGCCTCCCAAAATGGGGGCGCCATTCTATCCCAATCACAGTAGCGCAAATAGACAGCAAAAGTAGGGTTATTAGGCGATTTCTGAATCAAGTAGCCGTATCGTAACGACTTAATCCTCTATATGCCGTTATGGACAGCAACCTTGCCTGTCACCCGAGTCATTCCTACAATGGCTGTTTTATTGAAATGCCAAGGGACTCTTGTGACTCAAGTAAGCAGTCAAACTATGCTGTACAGCTTTCGCCGCTGCCCCTATGCCATGCGCGCCAGACTGGGCTTGATTGCCGCCGACCAGTCTGTTGTGGTGCGGGAAATTCTGCTGAAAAATAAGCCGCAGGAGATGCTGGCCCTATCGCCGAAGGGCACAGTGCCTGTGATGCAACTCGCCGGTGGAAGGGTGCTTGACGAGAGTCTGGATATCCTCTTCTGGGCATTGGCGCAAGCCGATCCCCACTCATTGCTGCCGCAAAATCCTGAGGAAGAAAACCTTATCTCAGCCCTGATTGCAACCAATGACAGGGCATTCAAGCCTTTGCTGGACAGATACAAATACTTTGACCGTTACCCTGAGTTCAGCCAGCAAAGCTATTTTGAACAAGCGCTCCTATACTTGCTGCCACTGGAGCAGAGACTGGCTGAGGCTCAAGGGCAGCAAGAGCAAGCCATGTTGCTCGGGCGTATGAGCGCGGCGGACCTCGCCATCTTCCCTTTTGTGCGCCAATTTGCCCATGTGGATAGAGCCAGGTTCAATGCAGCCCCCCTGCCCTGTCTTAATCAATGGCTGCAGGCCTGGCTCGAGCACCCCTGGTTTATCCGCGCCATGAAACCCAAGCCACTGTGGCTGGAAAGCGGCGAGCAACAGCCACTTTAGCGCCTGCCGAGCAATCTTGGCAGGCGTTTGCGTGCTATCGGGAGCCCGCCAGGTTTTACAGGTGTGACGGTCTGGGGGCGCTGGTATCATCGCCGGCCAAACGCCGCACTTCGGGGGCCTGGCCCTCAGCGACCGCTTGTTTGTAGTTTTGATGCATACGCACCGCCAAGGCTAAATCAGGCCTGATGATCAAACCATCCTCCGCCACATCTATACCGCTGGCTTCACACCAGCTGAGCAGTTGACGTTTACGGCCCGCCAGTACCAGGCTGACACCGCGGCGCTTCAACAGGTGCGCCAAATCGGCAATCATGGCCATCACACTGATATCCAGATGACTGAAACAGGCCACCGCATCGACTATCACGCAATCCACCGGCTCGGGCTGCTCTTTTAACCTGGCCAGCAACTGGCGTTTGAAATAACCTGCGTTGAAATAGGTCAAGGGTGAGTTGAAACGGTAGATCATGATCCCCGGGATCGCCGTAGCCTTGTCACTGCGGTCGATACTGCGCAGCACCCCTTTGCGATCGACACCGAGCAGCTGCTCCGAGGGTTTCATCACTACCCGGATAAATTGGAACAAGCCCAGCAGCACTGCCAGGGTGATCCCCGGGATCACCCCGATAAAGAGCACGGCCAACAGGGTGATCAACGCCAGGGTAAAGGCGCCGTTGTCACGCTTTCTCAGCTTCCAGATCCCCTTGATATCAATCAAAGAGAGCGATGCGATAACCAGCACCACCCCGAGCGCCGCCGAAGGGATATATTGCAGCGGCGCAGTCAGGAACAGGGCCACCAGGGCTATCAGCAGCGCCGCTATCACAGACACCAACTGCGACTTGCCGCCATTGGCATCATTAACCGCGGTGCGCGAATCGGCGCCGCTGATGGCAAACCCCTGAGACAGCGCCGAGGCGATATTGGCAAATCCAAGCGCGCGAAACTCCTTATCAGGATCTATATCGTAGCCGTTTTTGGCGGCAAAGCTGCGCGCCGTCAGCATCATGGAGACAAAGCTCACCATGGCAAGGTTAAGCGCCGGCATCACCAGTTCACGGCTGAGCCCCAAATCAAATACCGGTGCCTGAAACTCCGGCAGCCCCCCTTCAATAGTGCCGACCACCGCCAGTTGATACTGCTGCAAATCAAACAGCCATACCAATAATCCGGCCACCGCAATCGCTACCATGGAGGCAGGCAGTTGCGGCCGCAGACGCTTGACCAGCAGGAACACCAGCAAGGTGGCCAGACTCATGCCCAATGTTGGCCAGTGGGTGCGCGACAGATACTCGGCGCCGCCTGCCAGGCGCTCCAGCAAATAGCGGGAGTCGAAGCTAAAGCCAAAAATCTTCGAGAACTGGCCGACGATAATGGTTATCGCCACCCCGTTAAGCAGCCCCATCAAAATCGGCCGCGAGAGAAACTCGGCAAGCACCCCGAGCCGAAAGCGACTGGCCAGCAGGCACCAAATGCCCGTCATCAGGGTCATGGTCATCACCAACTGCCAGTGCACCTTGGCATCTCCGGCGGCCAGTGGCGTCACCACAGCAGCTATCACGGCGCAGGTCGCGGCATCCGGACCCACTATCAGTTGCCTCGATGTACCAAACAAGGCATAAATCAACATAGGTAAAATACAGGAGTATAGCCCGGCAACGGCGCTTACCCCGGTAAGCTGGGCATAAGCGATGGCCACAGGCAAGGCCACTGCGGTTACCGACAAGGCGGCACGCAGATCATCCCGCAACCATTCTTTTTGGTAATGCAGCAATCCTGCCAGCCCGGGAAGTGATTGAGTCAGCAACTCCCTAGTGTTCCATTGTGGAAAATTAACTCTCATATTCAGCACTCAACTCCATCAATTTAAGCGCATACTGTCCTGAGTGGATAATGTAGTGAGCTTATGCCAGGAAGTCATCCAGGGCGAAATAAAATATTCTCACTATTCACTTTTCCATCTTCCTTTGTCAGTAATGTAAAGAAACGACTCTGGGGGATTGGCTAAGGAAGGCGCAAACAAGTCCCATGTGTGCTCTGCGTCGGCTTACGGGCCTGGATGCAAGGCGTGGTTCGCAGCAAATGGCCTAGTCCTTTGCAAGAAGCACAACACAGCAGGCAGACCTGTAAGCCACGCCCTTCGGGGCTTTCACAGCAACCGGCTTTCTGCGTTATCCGACTTCGACAGGCCCCGGCATGCCTTCAGTCAGATGCCTTGAACGCCAATTGCTGTGCAAGCCAGAGTGCCACGAAGACTTATTTGCACCTTCCCTTATTGGCCGCCGCGACTTAACATAAACCCCAAGCCCCTTTTCGTGGCACGAATCACACTCCTGACCAAGCATCCAATGCTTTTTGGCCAATATAATGAGGTTAAATTGGATACCCAACCCCAGATAACCAGGCGCACGCCCCAAGGGCTGCATCTGGCCTTGCTTATTCCCATGCTGTCGGCCATCGTGGCGATAACGCCTTTGGCCATCGACATGTATCTGCCGGCCATGGCTACCATAGCCGAGAGTTTCCATTCCGATATCACGACAGTACAGCAGTCTCTGAGCCTGTATCTGGCCGGGTATTCTCTGGGTATGCTTACCTTTGGGCCTTTGGCCGATCGCTTCGGCCGTCGTCCTTTGGTGATCATTGGCCTATCGGGATTTATGTTGGTCAGCCTGGGATTGGCGCTGTCGCAAACGATAGAAATGTTTTTAAGCCTCAGATTTTTCCAGGCCTTTATCGGCGCCGCCGCTACCGTGGTAATCCCCGGCTATATCAAGGAGGTCTATGGTGACAATACGGCCAAGGGCATGTCCTATGTCAGCCTAATAATGATGTTGGCGCCGCTGCTGGCTCCATCCATAGGCAGCTTAATTTTGGAGCTGGGTGAATGGCATTTGATTTTCTTTATCCTAGCCTGCTATGCCCTGCTGCTGCTCATGCTGGTATTGCTGAAACTGCGTTTGCCATCGGATATGCAAGGCGCCGAGCGCAGCCGCAAGTCATTCTTTGGCGCCTATGCCACCGTCTTTACCCGGCCCGGGGTCAAGCTGCATATTGGCAGCGGCGTGCTGACTTCATTCGCCTTTTTCTGCTACCTGACAGCCTCGCCGTTTGTCTATATGTCGGTATTTAACTTGGATAAGTCTCTGTTTGCCATACTATTCAGTACCAACGTAGGCGCCTTGATGCTGGCCAATATTATCAACTCACGCATTGTTGGTCGCTATGGTTCAAGACGCATGCTGGTTGCCGCCACTATGCTCGGCAGTATTGCCGCTGCCGGGCTGTTACTGGTGAACCTGCTCGACTTGAGTTACCACTTTACCGTGACCATGCTGATCCCCCTGATGGGATGCCTGGGAGTAATGTCGGTTAACGCCGATGCCATAGTACTGATGAAGTTTCAGCAGGAAACCGGCACCGCCACCGCGGTTATCGGCACCCTGAGGTTTGGCTTTGGTGCTCTGGCAGGACCGCTGCTGGCGCTGTTTTACACAGGTACTGCCGTGCCCTTTGCCGCGCTGATGCTGGCCTCTGTGCTACTGGTGGGTCTGTGCCAGTTCGCTGTCAGTCGCCACCCAATGCCAGAATGCCGCAGTACCGGTTCCTAAAATAAAGCTGGCGATAAAGCATGCTCAAGCGTTTGAAACCGCTTGAGCGAAAAGCGCCGTTTGTAGACTTTCCGCAACCCAAAGAACCACAATTTTCAAAGACTGGGTTCATACACCAGGAATTAGCGGCGCTTTAGACCAAAGTCTAAAAAGATCCTTAATTTAGAATAAAACACAATAAATTCAATATTTAATCAATAACACGTTAGCAAAAACCTACCGCAATCAAGGCCGCTTTTCGGCGGCAAAAATGAAATTTATTCATGCTCATAAAAAAGCCGCTTCCAGGGGCTTGAAAACTTCTCTCTTTCCAATATGATGAAATTCTGTCCATTGGTGACAGAGACCCCTTCCCTACAGGGAAGTGAGCCCCCAGGGCCGGGTCGACAGCTGGCCGGAACTACCCTTCCGGCCCGAATTAGAGCGATAACCGTCGCTGTAAAAGTTACTGTTTACCGTAACGGTATCTTATCAAGGAGTACCAAATGGAGATGCTTTCAGGCGCCAGCATGATAGTGCGTTCGTTAATTGACGAAGGCGTAAAACATATATTCGGCTACCCGGGTGGCTCAGTTCTCGACATCTACGATGCCCTGCATCAAAAATCCGATATCGAACATATTCTTGTCCGTCATGAACAGGCGGCCGTGCACATGGCCGATGGTTACGCCAGAGCCACGGGCAAGGTCGGTGTGGTGTTGGTGACATCCGGCCCGGGAGCGACCAATGCCATTACCGGCATCGCCACCGCCTACATGGATTCAGTCCCTCTGGTGGTGCTTTCGGGCCAGGTGCCCAGTAACCTGATCGGCAATGATGCCTTTCAGGAATGCGATATGATAGGGATCTCCCGCCCTGTGGTGAAACACAGCTTTTTGGTGACAGATCCCACCGAAATTCCCACCATTATTAAGAAAGCCTTCTATATCGCGGCCAGCGGCCGCCCAGGCCCTGTGGTAGTGGATCTGCCCAAAGACAGCCTCAACCCGGCGATACTGCACGAATATCAATACCCGGAAGAGATTAAGATGCGCTCCTACAACCCGACGCTTTCGGGTCACAAGGGCCAGATCCGCAGGGGTTTACAGGCCTTGATGGCCGCCAAAAAACCTGTGCTGTATGTGGGTGGCGGCGCCATTATCTCCGGCTGCCACCAGCAGCTGTTGACACTGGCCGAACGACTGAAACTGCCTGTGGTCAATACGCTTATGGGGCTGGGCGCCTTTCCCGGCTCTCATCACAACAACCTGGGTATGCTGGGGATGCACGGTCTGTACGAAGCCAATATGGCCATGCACCATTCAGACTTAATCTTCGGCATTGGGGTGAGGTTCGATGACAGAACCACCAATAATGTCGCCAAATATTGCCCGGATGCCACCATACTGCACATAGATATCGACCCTTCATCCATCTCCAAGACCATCAAGGTGGATATTCCGATTGTGGGCTCGGCCGATAAGGTGCTGAACGAGATGCTGCAATTACTGGATGAAGACAAGGTAACGCCTCAGGATGACGAGGCGCTGCAACACTGGTGGCAGCAAATTGCCTCCTGGCGCAGCCGCAACTGCCTCGAGTATCAGCGCAATGCCGAACGGATCAAGCCCCAACAAGTGATAGAAACCCTCTATCGCCTGACAAACGGTGATGCCTATGTGGCCTCGGATGTTGGCCAGCACCAGATGTTTGCCGCCCTCTATTATCCTTTCGACAAACCGCGGCGCTGGATCAACTCAGGAGGCCTGGGCACCATGGGATTCGGCTTGCCGGCCGCCATGGGGGTCAAGATGGCGATGCCGGATGAAACCGTCGTGTGCGTCACCGGTGACGGCTCGATTCAGATGAATATTCAAGAGCTTTCCACCGCACTGCAATATGATGTGCCGGTGAAAATCATCAATCTCAACAACCGTTTCCTCGGGATGGTGAAACAGTGGCAGGACATGATCTACTCCGGCCGCCACTCCCACTCCTATATGGACTCAGTGCCTGATTTTGCCAAAATCGCCGAAGCCTACGGCCACGTTGGGATCAATATCGACCATGTGGATGAGCTGGAGAGCAAACTGGCACAAGCCCTGGCCATGAAAGACAGGCTGGTGTTTGTGGATATCAGTGTCGATGAAACCGAACACGTCTACCCGATGCAAATTCGTGGTGGCGCTATGAATGAAATGTGGCTGAGCAAGACGGAGAAAAGCTGATGAGACGTCGAATCATATCTGTATTGATGGAAAACCAGCCCGGCGCCCTGTCAAGAGTTGTCGGTCTCTTCTCCCAACGCGGCTACAACATTGAAACTCTTACGGTTGCGCCCACCGATGACCCTACCCTGTCCCGGCTGACAGTCGCAGTCGAGGCCGATGAAAGCATTCTGGAACAGATAGAGAAGCAACTGCACAAGCTTATCGATGTGCTCAAGGTGTCCAACATCACAGAGTCCACCCATGTGGAGCGGGAACTTGCCTTGGTTAAGGTCAAGGCCAGTGGCGCATTGCGGGCAGAGGTGAAACGCACCGCCGATATCTTCCGCGGCCAAATTGTCGATGTGACCGCCAATCTCTACACAGTACAGATGGCGGGAACCAGCGATAAACTGGACGCCTTTATTGCCGCGCTGACCGAGGTCACCAAGGTAGTAGAAGTGTCCCGCTCCGGCGTGGTAGGCCTTGCCAGGGGTGAAAAAGCGATGCGAGCTTGAATCCAGGACTGAAGACCCTGCTGATACCGTTCACTTTACCGTGAGCGGTATTTTCAAACCGAACCAATACGGAATCTGAGTAGCATTAAGGTGAAACCGGCCATACAGGTACCATCTTACTGCCGTGCTCGGCGACTATCGCCATGATCCCCAGCTGCAACTCCTCGGCGACTTCCTGATAAACCGGTAAACTGGTGGTGCCGACATAGGCCAGTACATTCAACTCGAGTCCGGCGTTGCCAAAACCCTTGAAGGTGACCCGCATCGGTGACTCATCCACCTTCTCATGCTGCTTTAGCAAGGCTTTGATATCATTGATTATCGCCTGCAACTGTTTGGCATCAGTGCTGTAATCGAGACGGATATCTGTCTTAAAACGGATTTTCTCCCGCTCTGAAATATTCTCTATCTCCATTTCGGCCAACTTGGCGTTGGGCATATGAATGACAGAACGATCCAGAGTTCTGATGCGGGTACAGCGTAGGCCTATCTCCTCCACTGTGCCGCGAACGCCGCCGAAATTGCCAATATTACCAACCTTGATAGGCGCCGCCGAATAGAGAGTGATGGTGCCAATCAGGTTTTCTATCGACTGTTTCGAGGCCAGGGCGATTGCCAGCCCGCCAATGCCCATCCCGGCCAGTATGGTACCGGCATTAAAACCCAGGTGCTCAAGCCATAATAAGGTCGCCAGGCTGAGCAGTGCCACCCGCAGAAAATTTCCAAGAGGTCGCAACAAGGAGGCAGCCTGTTTGTTGCCCTTGGCTATCCAGCGCTCCCTGAGGCTGCTCTGTGCCAGTCCCACCAGCGCCCATATCAACCAAACTGTGGCCAGAATAAAGAAAAACCCTGTGTTGACTATCTCCTGCATAGCACCACTCAAGGTACTGTTGGCAAGCATGGCCCTATCGAGTGCCACAGCGGCAAAGAACCTGAGTGGGCCACGAATAAAAGCGCCCAATTCGGCCTTGAGCGGGTGTGATGAACGTGAAAGCGGCCATTGCAACAACCAGGTCACAGGTACCACGAATAAGAACGCCAGCGCCAGATAGGCCAGCATCATGGCCCATTCCCACAAATTCAGGGTAAACAGGCGTCCTTCAGGAATGTGCTCGATAAACCACTCCACCACAGGGCCATAGCCCAGGGCCTGGTAAAGTTTTGGGAGCTTGGCAACCGTGGCATTGGAAACCTTCCACAGACTGCCATATTCAGAGCTAGGCACCCGCTGCAACAGGAGCTGATAGGCCTTTTTTTCGGCTTCCAAACGGGCAAACCCCTCCCGGTAAGCGGGCAGCTTGTCGTCAGTTTTGCCCTCGGGGGTATCATCCAGCTCTTGCGGGTTGAGCCAGAGATTACGCTCGATAATCGCCAGCAACTGCCTGGCATAGAGCGGCCCCTGCTCCACTGTCATACCGGCGGGAAGAAAGCGCAGATCCAGATACTCGGCCGCGGTTTGATAATCCCCTTCTCTGGCATACTGCATAAAGCCCTGCAAGGCACCTCTGGGGGTATCCCTGAGCAAGGGGTCACGGTACTCATAAGCCGCTGCAGCACTTTGCTCACTTGGCGTTTCCGGTGCAGGTTCGGCCGCCGGGCACAACCCTGGCCAGAGCAACAGAATAAATAACCCTATGCCAATCAACACTCTATTCATTAACGCGCTCCTTGCCACTATAAGATAAGGTACCAATCCATCCGCTGTAAGCACTTCAAGCTGTGTTCAAGCCAGAATGCGCCAGGGAGTTATTGGCACCTTCAACAAAAAAGACTAGCAGAAACATGTAGTTCCGGATATATCGGCTCAGTATTTATACTGCTTGACTTATAGCCAACTGTCGATATAATTGCCGGCGATATTAAGGTACCCTCAGCTCGCCCCATCTCGCTCCAGGCCGCTTAAGTAAATCCGTTCAGTTAACAATTCCTGAGTTTAATTGAAATGTCACACAGCTGTGGTGAACTCTGTGCTGCGGCGATGGTCTGATGTTCTACTGACACCCGGAGTGTCTTTTTGCACTTCAGTCTGTCGGGGGCTTGATAAAGGCTGACAAACTGGGTACATTCAATAGTCAACCAACGCATCTTTCGCAATAAATGCTAAGGATTTTCTATAGTTAAGATTGTATACGCCAATATCGGCGCTAACAGAAAATAAGGAGTGTGGCCTATGTCATACAAAGTAAACGGACATGAAATCGCAGTAAGTTTTCCTGTAGATTCAATTTCCATCAACAAAAACTCAATCGCCTTTACCGACAGCAAAGGCAAGAAGAAGCAAACCTTCTCAAAGCGTACAGAAACCCTCAAGTTTATGAAGTGGTTGCTGAGCGCCAATAAGTAAGACTGTCGAAATACCCACTCGATACCCCTATCCTCTCACTGTATCGAGCGCTCAGGCAGATTGGACTGTTATCCAGCAGCAATCGGGTAGAACATCACATTTGGTCAAGGCCTTTTCCCGTGATCCCGGGAAGCAGCCTGACCAAATGGCGATAAACAGGTAAATCAAGCGCCAGATCATTATCCAAGCCTTCCACTTGAATTAAGCTGATGCTTAACAAACTTATCTGTCGGTGTTGTCTTGAATCAATCCATCACAGCCACTAAAAGCAGAGCGACTAAACCCGGCTCCATTAAACCAAATACCACGGAAGCGATGCGCTCATTGCTGAACGAGATCCGGCGCTGTATTCCGCTAAATTTGCCGGAAGCCAGCCTATGCGGCGGGAAATGCCTGGGTTGCTCCAAGAAAATGCTGGAGATGTTGGACACCGAGGTATGCTTTTGGGAATCCCGTCTCGATGACGAGGTGCCTGGGCTTGCCGATCTCAAATCCTTGCAACGCTTGGCTGAGCGCACTCATAAGATCCTCAAGCGTAACCAGCTGGTCTGAATCAGCCGTATTTACGCCTGTATCTGGGAAGCATGGACTCATTGCCAAGGAGCCCCCCCTGATGCAGATACAATACCTGGCTGCGGCCCTCACGTCGCAAGAAGTCGAGCAACACTTGCCAGCCGAGCGGATCGTACAAAAGCTCAAAGCGGATACCGCTTTGCTCCAGCTCTTGCCAAAGTTGGTAAAACTCGGGGTAACACTTGCCAAAATGATACTTACGCTCGGGTGTAACAATAGTTGGATGCAATGCCTCATCGGGCGATAACTCAAGCAACTGGGTCTTGAGGTAACTGTCTCCGCCGACCACGGCGCAGGTCAGCACTTCAATATCAGCCTGTTGCTCACAAAAATACTTCTGTAGAAACAGTGCCGTTGTACCAGTCCCCGATGGCAGAAACAGTTTGAGATTAGCGATAGCCTGTTGCTGCTGCCACTGTAAAATCTCGGCGCCCAACTGAGCCACGCCGTATTCGGCATAACTACAGCGGCCCCCTTCGGGAACAAACAGGCTGTGCTCACACTCAGGCACAATATGCTGCCTGACAAAGTCCTCCAGGGTCATGCCGGTCATCAACTCGGCCTTGGGCGTATTCTTTACGGCAATCACCCGTGCGCCCAATTCCAACGCGGCGCGATAGTTACCCAGGGGTTGCTGCTGCAACCATTCCGGCAGGTGATCCACATAAAAGTCCAGCTGCCAACCTTTGAGTTCGGCAAGCGCCGCCATAGAGTAGAGTGAGTTGGCCTGGGCCGAGCCATAACCTATCAGGCGCTTGATACCGGGAAAGTCGTGGTCGAGGAAATAACGGAACTTGCGCGCCTTATTACCACTGAAACTGGGATGAAGCAGATCATCGCGCTTGATAAACAGCTGATGGCCTCGAAACTCAAAGGCTTGAACCGGGGTTTTATCCAGTTTGAAATCGGCTAAAGACATGGCAGTGGCGATATATTTCAAGGCTAAGGTGTGTAAAGGATGGCTATTGTATGTGTTTGCCGCCAAGGAGGACAGGATTCAGGCCACAAATCCTCACAGGCACCAGTTGGCTTTATGCCAACCAAGTGATGGCTTGGAGGCTAATCCATTGCGGCTCCCCTCCGTGATGATTATCGCTACTTATTGGTATAAATCACCAATCGCCGCCATCCGCCTAGGCTCATAAATAGCAATATCCAATATTATTCAACAGGTTATAATTATGGCACGCTTCTGGCTATTACTCGAAATATCCCCAAGCTTTACAGCAAAACTGTGCGGCTGATCCGCCATTTAAAGGAGCACTCAATGGCTATTTTGCGTCTTATTTTTAATATTGCCTGGTTTATTCTTGGCGGCTTTGTCATGGGACTAGCCTGGTGGTTTGTCGGCTTGCTCTGTTTTATCAGTATCATAGGTATCCCATTCGGCCGCGCCTGCTTTGTCATAGGTGAACTGGCATTCTGGCCCTTCGGTCAAGAACATATCAGCCGCGAAAGGCTCTCTGGCCGCGAAGACTTAGGCACCGGCGCCCTGGGTATGGTCGGCAACATCATCTGGTTCCTGCTGTTCGGAATTTGGCTGGCGATAGGCCATCTGACCCACGCCCTGGCCTGCTTTGTCACCATCATAGGCATACCTTTTGGCATTCAGCACCTGAAACTGGCCTTGCTCTCTTTAACGCCCATAGGCAAGACAGTGGTCGCCTCTCATTAATCACAAAGCCCAGGTCGGATATCTGCTTCGATTTCGACCTGGGCTCCGGCTTTACCCAAGCAAGTCTAAGACGTTTGTCGACTCAAGCGCTGCACCAACTCCAACAATAACTCAGGCCTATCCAGCGCCACATCATGGCCGCAGCGGCAAAAAGGAACCGGCTTTTGCCGATATTTACCTGCCAGGCGAACGCTGCACTTGGGCGAAACCAGGCGGTCATCACAGCCATAAACAATGGTCGCCGGCACCCACAGCTTAGCTGGAGAGCGAAAGCGGGCCGAGGCAACAATTTGTCGCAGGCCATTGGCGAGTGTGGTTTTGGCCTCAAGCGCCAGTTGGCTCCAGTGACGGCACAGAGGCTTGTCTTTGGCATGGGCAAGGCTGGTAAGCGCAAGAATCGTCGCCTCGCGCCATTGAATGCCCTCGCCTTTGACTCTGGAGCACAGGGCGTGTAGCAGGGCTTGCAGCCGAAATCTCTGATACCAAGGCGAAAGATCGGCGGCGCTGCTGTTGAGCAATAACAGCCCCTCAATCTGAAATTCCTTTTGGCAGCCGACTTCAGCGTCATTTTTCCCGGCAAGTGCCATGGCCACCATAGCGCCCATGGAGATAGCCAATATTCGGCATTTACCCACCTTGCGTCGCAGCAGTTCATCTGCAACAAAGTCGGCATAATCCTGAATAGCCCAGGGGCTGGTATCCGACACCCTATCGCCATTTCCAGGCAGATCGATGAGCTCCACCCTAAACCCCGCCGCCAGGAGATTATCGGCAAAGGCTTGCCAATGACGTTTATCCCGCATCAAGCCGCGGATCAACACCCAGGTTTGCTGCTCAGTCATGACTTGGTTTCTCCGCCGCTTGTGGATACCAAAAGTTTCGTGCCTGATAATCCAGGTGATGCCGATGAAGTTCAGGCAGTTGCTCCAGTACCTGAGCATACCCCACATCGAGCAAAAACTGCATCAGGGTAAAGTGGCGCCGTAAAATACGCTGCAGCCTGTGCTGCTTTTGAGGATTGAAATAACCGGAGAAACGCAGCAATTGTCTGGGGTTCTTTTTGACCCAGGCCCAGGAGCCCATTTCCAGCGTTAGGGGCAGGAAAGGCACTTTGGGGTTACTACTGACCAAATAATCCCAAATATCACCGTGGGTGCGATAGAAGCGGCTTTGGGGCGCAATATGATAGTGACAATGATGGGGGTAGCTCATTTCGAACAACTGCTTTAAATGATACACCTCCCCCAAGCGGGCAAAAAGCGTATCCTTACAGGCAAAGGGAAACCAGATATGGTCCACCAGGCCAAAACCTGAGTGGGCATCAAGCACAATCAAGCTGCTGCCGCGCGCCATAAGTTCATTACTGTAGTCAATTATCGCCCGGGTCTCGACTTCCAATTGATTGCTACGGCCCCGATACCAGGGAAGATGGCGGGAAAGCCGTTGACCGCCGACCATAAAAGTCACTGAGCCGCGGGCATCTATGGGAGCATTGCGCATCAAATCGACCCCATTGCCATTGGCGCGGGTTCCCCGGATAAGGCCGATGGGATTCAACACAGGTACAAACGCCAGCCGTATCTGGGTTAGCATCAGCTGCAGATGTTTATCCCAACTGCAGCGGGTCAACAGGCTGCCAAGAAGCGCCAATATCACCTGGCTGCCGATACGCTCTACCCCATGAACGCCGCCGACGAACAGCACAGTGGGCACCCTGGCGTTTGGGTTTCCCAGCTCCAGCGCCCGCACATCGTGCGTCTTATCGGCAAAGCCGACTTGGGCCAAAGACCGAGCATTCAAGTGTTGTTGGTATTTATGCTCCAGCTCGGCAAGCAGCTCAAGCTCATAGGCACTTTCTGTCACAGACCCGTCCATCTGGGGTAAAGTGCTCAATTTAACCGCTTTGGATGACAACTCAATGATACTTTAAGTGTTGCTCCAATATGCTCTTGGCATCAATTCGGGCCAATCCCTGGTCGAAAATATCCCGCCAACGTTGCCCCTCTTCGGAATTTCGAAAAGCCACCAGCAAGCCTTTGCTGGCCAGCAATTGCCGATTCAGTTTAAGCTTGCCCTCCAACTCTTCCATCCCCTGTTGCCGCAGCAGATAACGATAAACATTGGCATCGATCACCACGGCATCAATTCTGGCGGCCGCCAATTTGCGAAGGTTTTGTTCATCGGAATTGGCCAGCTCGAAGGGTTGCCGGCCTGAGTCCATGGCCCGATCCAGGCTCTCGGTATTAACATAATCCTTGACCACCCCGAGATTGTAACGCTGCAAATCCTGCAACTGTTGCCAGCTCACGGGCCGCTGGACTTGCTCCACCAAGGCCAATTGACTAAAGCCCAATGGCTTGGAAAAGATAAACTTATCGCTTTGGTGATAATACTCGGGAAAATAACCAAGATAGGGAGAGCCGGGCATGCCTGCCAACTTTATCGCCCGACTCCAGGGGTAGAAATTGACTTTAAGTTCATGGCCCATGGCGGCAAGCGCTGCCTTGACCACGGCAACACAGGCTCCCTGCTGTTGCAGCATTTGGCCACTGTAGGGAGGCCAATTAAGCGAGCTCAACTGCAGGGTATCAGCGCGAGCCACAGGGCTGCCACTATAAAGTAACAACAACAAGAGTATGAACAGCGCGGAACGGCCGAAAAAGGTGATAGCTGTTTTTGCCATAATGTCACTCCATTCTTGCCAAGGCCAACCCCATAAGCATTCCGGAAGTTAACAGAGTATAGCTTGTCGATGTCTGGCAGCGACCAGTCTCAATCAGCGCCGGACACACAAAAATACAGCTTACCGCACACTTTAAACCAAAGTGTGACGAGAGATGAAAATGTGAAAAAGTTCGATTTAGGTAAGATAGCTAAAACTAGAGGCTAAAACCGCGGCAATCATCACAAAAAATCTATCTAAATCAACGATAGAGCCAATCGATATTAACATCTGTCAAAGCTCTTCTTCTATCACTATGATGGGTAAATAACCACACACAAAGTAAGTCTATTAGAGGTGATAGCAATGAGATATCAAGCACTGGTCATGGCTGTAACTGCAGCCCTCGGGATGACTGCGGCTCAGGCGGCTGAGCCTATCGAAATTATCAAGCCGGTGAAAATCACCGAGCCGGAAAAAGTCGAACTCGGAAAAATGCTTTACTTCGAACCCAGATTATCAAAGTCCGGGTTTATCTCCTGTAATTCATGTCACAATCTTTCCATCGGAGGGGTAGATGCCCTGCCAACCTCTATCGGTCATGCCTGGCAAGAAGGCCCTATCAACTCACCTACCGTATTGAACGCCGATTATATGCTGGCACAGTTCTGGGATGGCCGCGCCAAAGATCTCAAGGAACAGGCTGCAGGTCCTATAGCCAACCCCAAGGAGATGGGCTTTACTCATGAACTGGCGTCCGAAACCGTTGCCTCCATGCCGGCTTACCGCGCCCGCTTCAAGCAGGTTTACGGCTCTGAAGAGGTCAACATTGACAGGATCACAGATGCAATTGCCGCCTTTGAAAAGACGCTGGTGACCCCCAACAGCGCCTTTGACAAGTATTTGGAAGGCGACAAAAATGCCATCAGCGCCGAAGCCAAAGCGGGTTATCAGCTGTTCAAGGACAAGGGCTGTGTCGCTTGCCACAATGGTCCGGCGGTCGGTGGCACCATGTATATGAAAATGGGACTTATCAAGCCTTTCCACACGGATAACCCTGCTGAAGGCCGCAAGGCAGTAACGGGTAAAGAAGCCGACAAGATGGTGTTCAAGGTGCCGACACTGCGTAACATTGAACTCACCTACCCCTACTTCCATGACGGCAGTGTTTGGGAGCTGGAAGAGGCGGTCAACACCATGTCGGATATCCAGTTGGGTCAGAAGCTGACCGAGAAAGAAACCCTAGAGATGGTGGCCTTCCTCAAGTCGCTGACCGGCGAACAGCCCAAGGTAGAAATGCCCATTCTGCCTCCATCCAACAAGGACACTCCAAGGCCGATTCCTTTCGGCAAGTAATTCATACCATAAAGAAGCGCCGCAATGCGGCGTTTCTCTTTTACTGTTGCGGTTTAAATAACTCAACCATTGATATCCCGGTGCAGCTCTTCATACATCAGCTCACGCATGCGGAACTTCTGGATTTTGCCTGTGACCGTCATAGGGTATTGTTCAACAAACTTGATGTAACGCGGCACCTTGAAATAAGCCACCTTCTCGGTCAGGAAATGACGGATTTCATCTTCAGTGACAGTACTGCCGGGACGTATCTTAATCCAGGCGCACACCTCTTCACCGTATTTTTCACTCTGTACCCCGAATACTGCAGCGTCTTGAATTTCACTATGGGTGTAGAGTTTCTCTTCAATTTCCCGCGGATAGATGTTCTCTCCACCTCGGATAATCATGTCCTTGATGCGACCGACTATCTGCACATATCCTTCGCTGTCCATCACTCCGAGATCGCCCGAATGCAGCCAGCCTTCTTTATCTATGGTGGCTTGGGTTTTGGCCGGATCGTTCCAGTAACCCTGCATCACACAATAACCTCGGCTACACACTTCACCCGGCTGACCTACAGGCACAATCTCACCGAATTCATCAATGATCTTCACCTCGGTATGGGGTAGTGCCCGGCCAACGGTAGTGACTTGTTTCTCGAATGAAGATTCCACCTCTGTCATGTTATTGATCGGGCTGCATTCCGTTTGGCCGTAGGCGATAACGACTTCCGTCATATGCATTAGCTTATGCACCCGTTTCATCAACTCCTCAGGACAGGTGGCCCCGGCCATCACCCCGGTGCGCAAGCTGCTGAGGTCATAATCCTGGAAATTGGCCAGCTCCAATTCGGCGATAAACATGGTCGGCACCCCATGCAATCCGGTGCAGCGCTCCTGCTCAACCACCTTGAGGGTAGTAGTAGGGTCAAAGGCATCGGATGGGAATACCGCCGTGGCGCCTTTGGCCAGACAGACCAGATTCCCCAGCACCATACCGAAACAGTGATACAGGGGCACGGGAATACAAAGCTTATCATCCGGGCCAAAGCCCATGGCGTCGGCCACCAGCATACCGTTGTTGAGAATATTATGGTGGGTCAGAGTGGCGCCTTTGGGGTTACCCGTGGTGCCTGAGGTGAACTGGATGTTGATGGCCTCATGGGGCGATAAACGTTCACCTATGCCTTTGAGATCGGCATATTCCGCCTCAGAGCCCATGGCACATACCTCGGGGAAATTCAGCATGCCCGGCGTCTTGTCACTACCGGTGCGAATAACGCAGCGCAGTTCCGGCAGACGACTGGACACCAGCTTACCAGGCTCGGCATCGCTGAGTTCCGGCGCCAACTCATTCAGCATCGCCAGGTAATCGCTGGACTTAAACTTATCGTGAGTGATCAGAGCCTTACAGCCCACATTGGTAAGTGCATATTCCAGCTCTTCCGGGCGATAAGCCGGGTTGATGCACACCATGATGGCGCCAATTCTGGCGGTGGCAAACTGAGTCAGACACCACTCGATATTATTAGGCGACCAGATCCCGACCCTGTCCCCGGGGCCGATACCCAACGCCAGCAGGCCTGTGGCCAACTTATCTATCTCTTCAAGATAGCGCGCATAACTCCAGCGCAATTGCTGATGATGCATCACCACAGCTGTATTGTCCGGATAGCGGTTGCAGATATCCTGCAAATACTGACCTATGGTCTTGTCTATCAAGGGAGTATTACTGTGCCCCAGATAACGGCTCTGTGACAGAGGTAAATCATTGAGTTGCTTGCTTGTCTTGTTGGCAGACATCTAAGCCTCCGTGCGTTGTTTTATCGTTATAGGAAGAGTCTGTCACCCTGAGCCGGCGGCCCTCCCCTCACAGTGTGAAGCCATATTGGCGGCATCTGAAAAGTATCAAAAGCAGCGGCAATGATCGGCTTTCACTGCGGCCTGGGCGCAGGGTTCATAACGACTCTAACGAATGGCGCATTGGAATAACAAGCAAGGAAACCGGCTTTTAGACTAAAGAATAATGGCTCAAAAACCATCAGGGCCACCAAAGGAGCCCTTAATAAAAAGCCTGCCGATGACGGGATCATGGCAGCAAAATGGACGATATAAGATCAGCCGCGGGATATTCTCAGGCTGCCTTTTGCAGTTGCTGCATTCTTTCCAGTAAGGCCAACATGACCCCCTGGCGGCGCATATTCTGCAGGACACCCGGGCTGAAACGCTCTAAGCGCGCCATGGCACTGAGCAGCAAGCGGCATTCATACAAGGAAGCATCGGCGATATATTCAGGCCTGTCGACCATATGGCTGTTTTGATACCAATCATCCCAACTGAACTCGTTGAGCAGCATGCCTTGGCGCTTCATTTCAGCAACAAATTTATGGACTGTCGCGGGGTCGTAATCCAGTTCCCCGCGGGCAAAATCATGACGATAGGTTTGATAATCAGCAGTTAAAGCTGTCAGGCTAAGTGAGGCCATAGGCGACTCCTAATCTTTTACATCGATTATCACAATAATGCATAATCTACCAATCTAATGAAGTCAGTCTGCCCTTGCCTTACTGAATAAGTGCTTAACAGGCTGGTAAGCTTTTCTGGTAAAAACTCTCAAGGAGTGCCAGCATGAAGTACTGGTTGATGAAATCCGAACCCGATGAATTCAGTATCGACGATCTACAGCGGGTCAAGGTGGAACCCTGGTGCGGGATCCGCAATTATCAGGCCCGCAACTTTATTCGCGATGAACTGCAAATCGGCGACGCCATTTTGTTCTATCATTCCAGTTGCAAAACGCCGGGCGTGGTGGGCACTGCCAGAGTCGTCGGAGAGGCCAAAGCCGATACCACGGCCTGGGATCCTGAGTCACCCTACTTTGATCCCAAGTCGAGCCCAGAGTCACCGCGCTGGTTCCAGCTGGATATCGGCTTTGAACGTCAGTTTGCCAGAACAGTTAGCTTGAAAGAGATCAAGGCAGACTCGCAGCTCGGACATATGTATCTGGTACAAAAAGGGGCCAGGCTGAGCGTGCAACCGGTCACAGAGCAGGAATGGCAACGTATTCTTCTACTCGCAGGAGAGAAACTATGACAAACAAATTATCCAAAACCTTGGTAGCAATCAGCCTGGGAGTCCTGCTGGCCAGTCCGGCCGTTTTGGCCAAGCAGGATAAAGACCATAAAGATTTACCCCCTGGACTGCAAAAGAAAGCCGCTCGGGGTGAACCTTTGCCTCCAGGTTGGCAAAAGCGTTATCACAGGGGCGATATTCTTGATAATGATATTTATGCTCGCGGCCGAGTAGTTGTGCCCCTGGGCAATGATGGCCTGATAACGGTCGACATTGAAGGCACACTATTCAAGCTGCACGACAAGACCCGCAGGATCATTGAGATCCTGGAACACTGATACCCTTATCAAGAGCCCTAAGTTCAAAAGCAAAAAGCCATGGTGGAAACCATGGCTTTTTTGTTTGCAAAATGAGTTAAGCGCTTGACTGCTTTTCTTCGCTGCTATCTTTACCTTAATCTTTACTGCTACCTCTGCCGGTAGTTTCGCCAATAGCGCTTTAGCGTCCATCCAGCATACGGCCAATTCCGCCAAGCACTGAGCCCTCGCCCCTGTCACTGCCACCGGCGGAAGGCGCATGGGCAATGATCCTGTCGGCCATACGGGAAAACGGTAAGCTCTGCAGCCACACTGTGCCATGGCCTGAAAGTGTCGCCAAAAATAAACCTTCACCACCAAACACCATGGATTTGAGAGAGCCGGCCCTCTCGATGTCGTAATCGATGCCGTTGGTAAAGCCCACCAGACAGCCGGTATCCACTCTCAGGGTTTCGCCCTTGAGCTCTTTACGGATCAAAGTGCCACCTGCGTGAATAAAGGCCATGCCATCACCCTTGAGGCTCTGCAAAATAAAGCCTTCACCGCCGAAGAAACCGGTTCCCAGGCGCTTATTGAACCTCATGGTCACCTGGGTACCCATAGCCGCGGCCAAGAAACTGTCTTTCTGTAAAATGAGTTCACCACCGACCTCATCGAGATCGATTGCCAGAATAGTGCCGGGATAAGGTGCGGCGAACGACACCCGACGTTTGCCCTGGCCCTGATTGCTGAAATGGGTCATAAACAGGCTTTCACCTGTCAGCATACGTTTACCGGCCCCCATCAACTTGCCGAAAAAGCCCGAATCCGGCTCTGAGCCATCGCCCATCCGCGCTTCAAAACTGATCCCTTCCTCCATGTAAGTCATGGCACCGGCCTCGGCTATCACGGTTTCACCGGGATCCAGCTCCACCTCAACCAGCTGCATGCTCTCGCCCTTGATCTCATAATCCACTTCATGGCTGTTCTTGCTCATTGAAACTCCCCCTCAATGGTTTAGGGTCTGAATGACCTGGTACTCAGTCTATGACATAAAATGTCAAAACAGCAAGTGAGAAGGCAGATGTGATTTGAGTAAAAAGTAACAGAATGCTTCAACCCAGACCGCTGGCGTTGTCCCCCTGAAAGCGCTCAAACTCCTCCAGAATCAGCTCGGTAAACAGCCTTCCTGCGCGGCCAAGAGGTCGCTCCAACGTCGACACCAACTGAGGAATAAAACGAAAACGGCTGCCGCCGATAAAGTCCAGCTCACATAAATCACCACCAGCCAGCTCTTCGGTTATCAGGAAATCCGGCATCCAGCCAAAACCCAGGCCCTTGAGCAAGGCGTTCTTTTTCATGATAAAACCGGAGAGATAAAAGACCTTGTCGCCGCCAAACTGCAGCTCATCGCGCTGACTCTTGACCGGTGATGAGTCTTCGATGGTAAGCTCCACATGTTGCTGCAATTCGGACAGGGTAATGCCGCGGCGCGAAGTCAAGGGGTGGTCTTTACCTGCCACCAACACGCTGGTGATAGCAGGCAGGGGCTTGGGGTGGTAACTGGGGCCACTGCGATAGTCTTTCACCAACATAAGATCGGCGCTGTCGCGCTCAAACCTGTGTTGTACCCCACCGAGAAACTCCATATTGAGCTGGATTTTGGTCGGTATCTTATGCTCTGTCATGCGCTTGAGGGCGGTCATGATAGGCTCCATCGGCAAGGCGCCGTCTATCACCAGCTCCAATCTGGGCTCCCAGCCCTCACTGAAACGGCTGGCCAGATGCTCTATATTGCCAAGATGCGCCAGCAAACGTTGTCCCTCGGCCAGAATAACCCGCCCTTCGTGAGTCAGCTCGGCCCGGTATTGATTACGGTCAAGCAGATTAACGCCAAGATATTGTTCCAGTTTCTTTATCTGATAACTCACCGCCGACTGCGCCTTGTGCAGACGCTCTGCCGCCTTGGCAAAACTGCCCTCTTCCACCACCACCTTAAGCACATTGAAGGCGTCGATATCGATACGCAAGGTTTACACTCCTGTAAATCCAACAAGACAATCAAATTTTTAGATTGAGTATGCCGAATAATTATTCTTTTTTTTGTACAAGCGCGCAACTAAATTGAAAGATAGATCACAAAAACGGCTCATTTGCGCTGCCAGCGACCGGCAATTCCGGCAGAAAAGAGTGCAAAGAGAACAAGAATAACAACAGTGGCCGCCGAAGGTTCCCAAAGAAGGTTAACAGCAAGCGCCACCAAGGAAGAGTCAGATGCCATTTTATGTAAAACAGGGGCAGGTTCCCAACAAGCGCCATATCGCATTTGAGAAGCCATCCGGTGAACTCTACCGTGAAGAGCTGTTTTCAACCCATGGCTTTTCCAATATCTATTCCAACAAGTACCACCACAATATGCCTACCAAGGCGTTAACCGTTGAGCCTTTTGAGCTTAGCCATGGTGAAGTGTGGCAGGACTCCCTGGTACAGAACTATAAGCTGGACAGCAAACAGGCCGACAGGCAGGGGCATTTCTTCTGTGCCCGCAACAAGATTTTCTTCAATCAGGATCTGGCGATTTATACTGCCAGAGTCACCGAGGATACCGAGTTGTTTTACCGTAATGCCTACGCCGACGAGGTGGTATTTATCCACGAGGGTGAAGGCGAGCTCTTAAGTGAATACGGTAAGCTCAAAGTACAAAAGTGGGACTATCTGGTGATCCCCCGCGGCACCACCTATCAATTGAAATTCAAGGACTACAGTAATGTGCGCCTGTTGGTGATCGAATCCTTCTCCATGGTGGAGATCCCCAAACACTTTCGCAATGACTATGGCCAGTTGCTGGAGTCGGCGCCCTATTGCGAGCGGGATATCCGGGTACCCGAACTGACAGAGGCCAGGGTCGAGCAAGGGGAGTTCCCACTGGTCAGCAAGTTTGGCGACAAATATCAACTGACTCAGCTGGAATGGCATCCTTTTGATCTGGTGGGTTGGGACGGTTTTGTCTACCCCTGGGCCTTCAACATCACAGAGTACGCGCCCAAGGTAGGCAAGATTCACCTGCCCCCCTCAGATCATCTGGTGTTTACCGCCCACAATTTTGTTATCTGCAACTTTGTTCCCAGACCTTACGACTTCCATCCCAAGGCGATCCCGGCACCTTACTACCACAACAATATCGACAGTGACGAGGTGCTCTACTATGTGGATGGCGACTTTATGAGCCGCACCGGCATAGAAGCCGGTTACCTGACGCTGCATCAAAAAGGCGTGCCTCATGGGCCACAGCCCGGGCGCACCGAAGCCTCCATCGGCAAGAAAGACACCTATGAATACGCCGTTATGGTGGACACCTTTGCCCCGCTGCAGTTAACCACCCATGTGCAGAGCTGCATGAGTACTGATTACAACCGCTCCTGGCTCGAACGCTGAGCCCGGAAACGAATTTCCAGCAAGGCCATCAGAGAATGGCCGCAAGCAACATCATTGAAGAGGACATAGAAATGGCAAGCGAAAAGAATCCACTGGGACTGCTCGGTATCGAATTTACCGAGTTTGCAACCCCGGACAGTGATTTCATGCACCAGGTCTTTATCGACTTTGGTTTCTCCATGCTGAAAAAAGCCAAGGACAGGGAGATTTTCTATTACAAGCAGAACGACATTAACTTTCTGCTCAACAAGGAGCGTCAAGGCTTCAGCGCCGAATTTGCCAAGCACCATGGCCCGGCCATCTGCTCCATGGGTTGGCGGGTAGAAGATGCCAACTATGCCTTGCAACTGGCGGTATCCCGCGGCGCCCGCCCGGCAGATCAGGCCCACACTGATCTGCCCTACCCGGCAATCTATGGTATAGGCGACAGCCTGATTTACTTCATCGACCGTTTCGGCGAGCAGAATAATATCTACAAGACAGACTTTATCGACCTGCCTGCCCCTGTGATAGTCCCTGAAAAAGGCTTTATGGAAGTGGATCACCTGACCAACAATGTCCACAAGGGTACTATGGAACAATGGTCTGATTTCTATAAGGATATCTTCGGATTCACCGAAGTGCGTTATTTCGATATCAGCGGCGTACAAACCGCCTTGGTCTCCTACGCCCTGCGCTCTCCCGATGGTAGCTTCTGTATTCCCATCAATGAGGGCAAAGGTGACGACAAAAACCAGATTGATGAGTACCTGCGCGAATATAACGGCCCGGGCGTGCAACATCTGGCGTTCCGCACCCGGGATATCGTCGCCTCGCTCGATGCCATGGAAGGAACCTCAATCGAGACCCTGGACATCATCCCTGAATACTACGACACCATCTTCGACAAGGTGCCGCAGGTGACGGAAAACCGTGACAAGATAAAGCATCATCAAATTCTGGTGGACGGCGATGACAGTGGCTACCTGCTGCAGATCTTCACCAAAAACCTATTCGGCCCCATCTTTATCGAGATTATTCAGCGCAAGAACAACCTCGGCTTTGGCGAGGGTAACTTCAAGGCGTTGTTCGAATCCATCGAGCGCGATCAAATGAAGCGTGGCGTGCTGTAACCGTTAGCGAAATCACCCTTTTGAGACCGATCTGATGATCGGTCTCTTGTTTTCCGCCTTAGTATATTGAGCGCTGCAATTTTTTACTTTGTCACCCGGTAGGATTTCATTAGACTGATCTCCCTTTTTGAGAGACAGCTGTACCCAAAATGCAAGACTACGCCCTGCTCGCCGCTTTTATTCCAACCTTTTTCTTTGTTTCCGTTACCCCGGGAATGTGCATGACCCTGGCCATGACACTGGGGATGAGCATTGGGGTGCGCCGCACTCTGTGGATGATGCTGGGTGAACTCGTGGGAGTCGCCCTGGTGGCTTTGGCGGCCGTGCTGGGTGTGGCCACGGTTATGTTGAAACATCCAATGATCTTCCAGGGGCTCAAATATCTTGGCGGTGCCTATCTTATCTGGCTCGGCATCAATATGTGGCGGGCCAAGGGCAAGATGGCCAATCTGGACCAACCCCGAAGTATCAAGCGCACGGCGTTGATCTCCCAAGGCTTTGTCACCGCCATTGCCAATCCCAAGGGCTGGGCCTTTATGATTTCCTTGCTGCCTCCCTTTATCAATCTGCAGCAACCTATGGCAACGCAACTAACGGCACTCATCGGCATTATCATGTGTACCGAGCTCATCTGCATGCTGGCCTATGCCAATGGCGGCAAGAGCCTGAGGCTGTTTTTGAGCCGTGGCAACAATGTCCGTCTGCTCAACCGGATAGCCGGCAGCCTGATGCTGGGGGTCGGTGTCTGGCTGGCGCTGGGTTAATCGCCCTTTTTGTAGGGTAAGGCCTGCTGCAACTGCGCTTGATACAAGCGGTTATTGCCGGCCTCTGTTTGACAGAAATCGGCTATCGCCTCCCGAAAGCCTGGATGCGCTATGCCATGCAGCGAATAGGTGGTGACACACTCAAAACCGCGGATAAGCTTGTGCTCCCCCTGGGCACCGGCGTTAAAGCAACTGAGGCCGTTCTTGATGCAATAGTCTATTCCCTGCCAGTAACAGGCCTCGAAATGCAGCGCCGGGATCTCCTCAAGTGCGCCCCAATAGCGGCCATAAAGAGTATCTTTCCCCTGCAGATAAAGCGCGCATGCCAGCGCCTGTTGCGGCGTTTCACCCAAGCGGTGAACCAGGAGCAAACGCACCTCGGCCGCCATCAACTTACCGAGTTGCTTGAAAAAGTCGGGCTGAAGATATCCCCCATGGCCGGAGCGTTTCAGGTAGGTTTGCCGATAGCAGCGATAGAAAAGCTGCCAGTGCCAATCTTGCAGCTCATCGCCCCTGAGCCAGACAAACTGCAAGTCAGCCAAGGCGCGGCGCTCTTTGAGAATATTCTTGCGCCGTTTCGAGTTGAGCCGCGCCAAAAAATCATCAAACTGGCTGTAACCCCGGTTAAACCAATGAAACTGCGTGCCTTCCCGCACCAAGGTCTGGGGCAAATGCCGCAATGAATCAAGTTGCCCCTTGCTGACAAACAGCCAATGCCAGGAGGAGTAGCTTTCGAGCAGTTGCCAAAACAGTTTCGCCAGCGCCTGCTGGATATCAGCGGCCGCCGCCCTGGCCTCGGGCGCTATCCCGAGTCTTGGGCCGCTGACAGGCGTAAAGGGAATGGCGCAGACCAGCTTGGGATAATAGGCTTCACCGTGGCGCTGATAGGCATCGGCCCAGGCCCAGTCGAACACATATTCGCCCCAGGAGTGATCCTTGAGATAGAGAGGCATCACAGCCAAACGCCTGTCGTTGCAAAACAGCTGTAAATGCATGGGTTGCCAGCCGGCTACGGCGCAAACACTGCCACTTTGCTCCAGCGCCTTCAAAAAAGCATGCCGACAAAATGGGTTGTCCGGCTCTGTTTGGCCATCGTCAGCCAGACACAGATCCCACTCGGCGGCGGGGATCTCATCAATGCCGGCGGCAAAACGCCACTGCCAGTGCTTATTGTCCAAATTTATTCCATATGCCGAGGCAAACTTGCAATCAAGGATAATTGGCGGCACATTGCATAGCAACTTAAGCAAAAGCAGTATAAGGAAATATAGTGCGTCTGATAAAACCGCTGATCTTCGCCGTCGCTCTGGCGCTGCCAACAGCCTCCACCCTGAGTTACAGCCCACAAGTTACCGCCAATGAATCCTCGATTTACAGTGAAATGGCCACAGCCCAGCCCGTTTGGGCCAAGCATGGCATGGTTTCCAGCCAGGAGGCACTGGCTTCCCGTATCGGGGTAGATATTCTCAAGCAAGGCGGCAACGCGGTAGATGCAGCTGTGGCCGTGGGTTATGCCCTGGCAGTGACTTTGCCCCGGGCCGGCAATATAGGTGGCGGCGGTTTCATGCTGGTACACCTGGCGAAGGAAAACAAGACCATAGCCATAGATTATCGGGAGATGGCGCCTTCCAAGGCCCACAGGGATATCTTCCTTGATGACAAGGGCAATGCGGTCAATAAACTCAGCCGCGAGCACGGCCTGGCGGTAGGCGTTCCCGGCACTGTGATGGGCATGGAGCTGGCCCTGTCCAAGTATGGCACCATGAAACGGGAACAAGTGATAGCCCCGGCGATCAAACTGGCGCGGGAAGGGATCAGCGTTACTTCAGATCTGGCCAACTCCCTCGATGGAGTTAAGCGCCGCATCTCCCAATGGCCAAGCTCTGCCGCCATCTTCTACAAGGCTGATGGCAGCAGCTTTGTACCGGGCGAAATCATCAAGCAACCTGAGTTGGCTCACTCGCTGGAGCTGATTGCCAAACAGGGCAGCAAAGGATTTTACCAAGGGGAAACCGCCGAGAAACTGGTGAGTGCCATTCAGGCCGCCGGCGGCATCATGACCCTAGAGGATCTCAACAACTATCAGGCCATAGAGCGCCAGCCGGTGCGCGGACACTATCGAGGCTATGAGGTGGTTTCCATGCCGCCGCCATCATCGGGTGGTATTCATATCATAGAGATCCTCAACATTCTCGAGCAGTACCCCATCCATGATCTGGGCCACAACACCGCCGCCACTTTGCATCTTATGGCCGAGGCCATGAGACGGGCCTATGCCGATCGCAGCGAGTATCTCGGCGATCCGGATTTCTATCCTGTGCCGGTTAAAGCCCTGTTGAGCCCGGATTATGCCAAAACATTGGCCAAGAGCATCGACAGCAAGCACGCCACCCCTTCAAGCCAGGTCAAACCCGGCAAGCTGGCCCCCTATGAAAGTGACCAGACAACTCACTACTCGGTCGTGGATAAATGGGGCAATGCGGTATCCAACACCTATACCCTCAACTTCAGTTATGGCTCTGGGCTGGTGGCCGATGGTACAGGGATTTTGCTGAACAATGAGATGGATGATTTCTCAGCCAAACCCGGCACGCCCAACGGTTATGGCCTAGTGGGCGGTGAAGCCAACTCGGTACAGGGCAACAAGCGGCCACTGAGCTCCATGAGCCCGACCATGATAATGAAAGACGGTCAGCCGTTTCTGGTTACCGGCAGCCCGGGGGGCGCCAGGATCATTACCACAGTGCTGCAGATCATCATGAATGTGATTGACCACGACCTGAATATCGCCGAAGCCAGCTTTGCACCGCGGATGCATCACCAGTGGCTGCCGGATGAAATTCGGGTAGAGCGCAGCCTCAATGGTGACACCATAGCGCTGCTGGAAGCCATGGGCCACCAGGTCAAGGTCAAAAGTTCCATGGGCAGCACCCAGAGCATTATGGTGACCGAAGAAGGTAAATTTGGTGCATCTGACCCGCGCCGCGCCGGCAGCGAAGCGGCAGGCTACTGAGCCCAGTTACCAAAACCTAAGCGACTGAAAAAACTCCTTAGACAGGTTTCTGAAACAAGGTAGTGAGCAACGGGCATTAAATTCGGCTTAACTCTCATTTAAAACAGTTCCATTTAGAACAGCTCCGCAGATGCCACTCTTGCGGAGCTGTTTTTTTTACACTGAACCAAGGTTCACTTTTAACAAACCGGCGGCTTAACCTCAGCGCCTTGGCGTGGGCTAAATACGCGCTAATTCAATCCAGAACTTTCATTTCTGCTACCCGAGAGGCAATTAACAAGCCATCAATAACCCTCTTATTTATAAGCATTTATCAATCCATTCAGGCGGCACAATTCCTTGCTTCTGACAAGTAAAAACTCAGATAGCGGCACTTTTGGCGATTATGACGCCAATATGTGTCCAAAATTAAACCGCAGCTCAAAATTAAACCTATCACACTGTTTTTAATCAGGAATTTTATGTGAACCCAATCAATTTATCTTTTGTTTATCAAAGTTATCATCTGCATCCCTTTAAATGGAACTTTTGTATCTAAAAAGGTGGATGGGCGTCATCAAGGCGCTCAAATTATTTTGGGATAAAGAATGAAGAAGACGACTTTGCTTGCAGCGTCAATAGCACTGGCACTGGCCGGTTGCGGCGGCAGCGACAACAATGACAACCCCACAGCCAAATCATTTTCGGTCACAGCCATTGATGGTTATCTGGTGAATGCCGACGTTTATGCCGGCGAAAACTGCCAAACCAAAGTGGCGACAACCGGCAAAGGCGGTATTGCCCGGATCGATGGCCAATATCAGGGACAAACACTGTGTGTTAAGGCCATTGCCGACAAAACCATGGATGAAAGCCGCGGCTTGGTGAAAAAAACCTTTGAGCTCAAGGCCCCGGCAAGCAAAGATGCCAACAGCCAGGTGATCAGCCCGCTGACCGACTTGGTTGTCAAGCATATGGACGCCAACCAAGGTGTATCCAAGGCGGATGCCGAACAAGCTGTGTCGGCTCAATTTGCTGAACTTAAAGCCGAACCAGAGCTGCTGTTTGGTGACTATCTGGCCAAGAGTAGTGCCAACAAGGTCGCTCAAGCGCTGAACATTGTCGGCGAGACGCTGGTTAGCCATCAGGGCCTGGCTGAAGCGCATCTGCAACTCTTGGTTGAAGATGTGGCTGCCAAGGTGGAAGCCGGTGACAAACTCGACGACTACGAGCCGGTGATCACCCCAGAAGGCGGTGTAGAATCCAATCACAGGCCTCATATTGCCTTGAACCAGGCCGAGCTGGACAAGCTGACCCAAATTGAAGTGGAACTGGGTCAGCCGATGACTGCCGTAGATTTGTCAGCCGCTTTTGCCGACAAGGACAACGACAGCTTCACTCTGAGCCTGATGGAGGAAGATGGCAACATAGCACTGGAAACCCTGGGCCTGGCATTCGATGCCAAAACAGGCGTACTCAGCGGCACACCTAAGGTAGCCGGTGAAATAGAGCTGCACGCTTACGCCACCGACAGTAAGGGCGCCCGCTCTTACCCACTGGAAATTGAGATTGAAGTCAGCAGTATCAACCATGCTCCTGTCATCAACCCGGCTGAAAAAGCCGAACTGGAAGCTGAACTGGCACGCATGGCGCTGACAGTGGGCAATCAAATCGATCAGGTGATTGACCTGGATAAGCTGTTTGGCGATCAGGATAAAGATCAACTGACCTTCAGCGCCATGACAGATATGCAAGGTATCGCCCTGAAAATTGAGCAAGGTGACTCATTGCGTTTGTCCGGCAAGCCTCTGGTTGCCGGCGACTTTGTGATCACTGTGACAGTCAATGACGGCAAACATGCGCCTGTGAGAGTCGATCTTAAAGTCAAGGTTGCCGATAACGGTGTCGAACCAGAGCCCAAACATCCGCTGGAAGGCAAAACCTGGTTCACCACAGAATGGGGTTCTGCAAACGAGCACGACGACGGTGTGATGCAAGTATGGTGCGACACTCTGGAGTTCAAAAACGGCTCTGTGCTGCGTAATGTCCGCACTCAAGACAACCTCAGCGAATGCTCCGCTACTGCAACCGTGGAAGTTTCCACTTATATCATCAATGAACTAGGCCAAATGGTGCTGGAGTACGGCGATGATGAAGGTGTTGAACATCAGGAAACTATCACGTTGACCGACGCCATAGCAGGAGTGGGTAAAGGAGCCAAAGTCGCCCAAATGTGGGGCGGTCGCTACACTCTGTTTGCCAACGCCGATGATGTAGAAAAACGTCTGGATATCGAATCTGATGACGATGCCCAAGGTCGTATGTTTACCGCTGAACTTCCGGCGGCCAAAGAAGCAAGCTATCAGCTCGGTCACCTGACCATGCAGATGACTGCGGCGGATAATGGCGGCGCCAAGGTGGGGCTCTACTTCGATGTGCCCAACACCGACTTCAGTTGTGATGAGGTAAGGGAGTTTTACAACCTCAACCTCAGCTACCAAGGTATGGAATATCGTATTCCAGCCTATCTGTTCCCCGGTGAAGAAAATGGTATCGAATACTGCCAGGCGCAATTCAATATCGAGCAGCCTGTTGTCGGCAAAATTTACAGTGTTATAGGTCATATTACCGAAGAGGATGCCGGTTTGGTGGAAGAGATTAAAGCCAATATCCAATGGACAGGGACAGGAAATAACGATTAAGGCAGCTCAAAGTCAGTGGTTTGACCGAATAAAGCAATGATACGGCGAACTCAACCCAGCCGGTTGGCAATTTGCTGACCTTTAGTGGTTCGGAACTATGTTTTCCTCGGCTGCACAATAAACGCCAAAAGCGCCCGCCCTCGGGTAATGCCGATCAGTTAAGACAGATCGCTTGACGATCTCACTGAAAGGATCAAAATCCGATGACCCCATGTCATCGGATTTTTTTATGCAACTTT
>NZ_JBKORL010000009.1:0-3209 GCF_047314525.1 Shewanella sp. BJSY2023SW007
GCCGGCTTCAGTGTCGATAACGCCGGCTGGAGCTATGACATTGCCAACAGCCTGGTGCAGTTCCTCGCCGTCGGCGAGACCATCACCTTAAGCTTTGATGTCACGGTCGATGACGGCAACGGCGGCACCGACACTGAAACCGTGACAATCACCATCAATGGTACCAACGACCCGGTTGAAGGCGAATTTGCCAAAGAGATCTGGGTTCCGGCCTCCCTGTTGCAACTCTCGGATCCTTATCTTGCCGGCTATCCGCTAAACATTGATGTACCGAGCGATGTAGATGCCACTGATGACATTAGCATCACAAACCTGAGCCTTGAGTTTATCGATCCGGAGGAAACCGCCGAGATAGGCTCCATTTGGTATTGGGATGAAGACATCCAGATGCTGGTGCAGTATGACTTTAACAATCCTGAGGCCTTATCTGCCACAGAGTTGGGCAGTCTGGTCTATATGCCGGGGGATAACGGTGATATAGAGGAACAACTGGATATTTCTCTGACCTTCACAGTCAACTCAGGTACAGATCAGGTTGATGGCGACTTCATCATCCATGCTGTGCCGGGTAACAGCTTGGGAGGGGAAAGTGTCACCATAGGTGATGGTTCATCGCCTTTGACCTCAGGGAATGATCAAGATGCTGTCCTCAGTATCAGTGGCGGATTCGCCGATGCCATTAATTTAGCTCCAGCCAATGGTAGCCTGGATCTGTTTACCGATTACCAGAAATCGCCCTTTGCCATTCCAATTCCCGGAGATGAGAGAGACATTGACACTACCGCGGGCAGCAAGCGGGAAACGGAGGTCTCAGTCAGGCTTACCATTAACGGCATAACCTTCATAGTGCTGTTGGCAGATCCCGTCGATAGCGTAGAACAGACTTGGTTCTATGATGCGGATTCAGGCTTGATGAAGGCCAGTATTGGCTACGATCAGATAGTGCAAGAATCGGATAACTCAGTAACTCTCGCCGACTACCTGACTTTGAATCCGGCCCAAGCAGGCGATCTATGGACCATTACTTACTTCGACAATGATGGAGGCAGTTATCAGGCCAGGTATGTACAAGCTGTATTTACTCACGAGCTACTACCTGATGATGCCATTACAATAACAGGAACCGACGACATAGATAATCTCATCTTTGGTAGCACTCAAAGTGACTCGCTCACCGGGGCAAACCAAAGCGATGAAATTGTCGGTCGCGAAGGAAATGACACCATCTATGGTCTGGAAGGTGATGACCAACTACTGGGTGGCGCTGGCAATGACTACATCTTTGGCGGTACAGGTGCCGACTATCTGGTTGGCGGCCCCGGCAGTGATCGCTTGGATGCCGGCATAGACAATGACAGAGATATATTGATCTGGGATGCAGGGTCTGCAGATGGCAGCACTGATGACGTCTATAACTTCGACCCTAACACAGATGCACTGGATTTATCAGACATCTTGGTCAATGAAGAAAACGGGGTTTTGGATGATTACCTGGACTTCAGCTTTGTGGGTGGCAACACCATCATAAGTGTCGACACAACAGGTGCCGGAGGGGACAGTGTCACCATAGTTCTCAATGGTGTGGATCTGTCCGCAGAGTATGGAACTACAGATGAAGGTGTGATTATTCAATCCCTTATCTCCGACGGTGCATTGTTGGTCACTCAACCTGTTGTTCAGGCTTCTTTTCCTGAGCCTAACTATACTTATTCATCCGAGGAACAATTAATTCCCTAACCTTAAACAATAATTTTTTCAATAGAATCAACAGGAGCCGCAGGCTCCTGTTTTTTTATTAATCAACAGTAAAAAATATTTCTTTTAAATCAGTAAATTAACAAATTTGCAAATAGCGTCAAAAAATTGACCTTTGAAAACAATTAATCTAAAATCGCACCCAAGAGATTTACACTATTTGCCAACTTGCAACCCAAACCTATTGGGCTGCAACTTTATTGATACGGATATTGCAAGCGCCGGGGGCGGGACATGAAAGTACTTATCACTACACAAGATGGTCAAGTTAAGACTTTGAATGGCAAGGCTTATGTCATGTCAAATGGCCAGCAAGTGCCACTACAACAGGGCGACTTCGTCGCGCAGGGAAGCGAAGTTTTTGTCGATAATGATGCACAGTTCGAACTCTTACTCAGTGACGGAAGTAGTCTTGGAAATGAAGATGAAGCCCCTGAGGAAGCGTTGCAAAATACCGATGCTGTAACAGATTCTGAAATTGCCCAGCTACAAGCCCTTATCGCATCGGGAGAAGATCCAACCGCTTCATTGCCTGATACTGCTGCCGGAGGAACTCAAGGAAATGAGGGAACGTCCGGTTTTGTCTCATTGGCAAGAAGTGGCGCAGAAACTCTGGCTGCCAGTGGCTACGATTCAGCGGGCGTCGAAGCTGATGCCATTACACTGCAAGATGGCTTGTCACAAAACACCTTCGAGTTGACTCAAGTTGCTCCCAGCACTGTAACCTTGTTGGCGCCAACCCAAGTCAACGAGGGTGGCAGCATTACCTACACTGCTGTTGTAGACAATGCTCCTCTGGAAAGTGATTTGGTTCTGACTTTGTCCAACGGCGCGACTATAGTGATCCCTGTTGGCCAAACTTCAGGCAGCGTTACCGTCGACGCCCCCAGCGATGATGTCTACTTGGACAGTGAAGTACTGAATGTCGGTGTCACTGAGTCCCAGGGCGGCAACTACGAAAACCTGGACCTCGGCAATAGTGTCGATACTCAGGTCAATGACACCATAGATACCACCACGGTCACCCTGACCGCCCCGGCTGAAGTGAATGAAGGCGGCCAGATCACCTATACCGCCACGGTCAATAATGCCCCCGAAAATGACTTGGTACTGACCCTGTCCAACGGCGCCAGCATCACCATCGCGGCCGGTCAAACTTCCGGCACTGTAACCGTTGATGCACCGACTGATGATGTCTATCAGGACGGTGAAATCCTCACGGTCGGCATCACCGACGCCCAGGGCGGCAACTACGAAAACCTGGACCTCGGCAATAGTGTCGATACTCAGGTCAATGACACCATAGATACCACCACGGTAACCCTGACTGCCCCGGCTGAAGTGAGTGAAGGCGGCCAGATTACCTATACCGCCACGGTCAACAATGCCCCTGAAACCGACCTGGTGCTGACCCTGTCCAACGGCGCCAGCATCACCATTGCAGCCGGTCAAAC
>NZ_JBKORL010000010.1:0-9184 GCF_047314525.1 Shewanella sp. BJSY2023SW007
AAGAAGGCACAGTGCTCTGGGCTATATCAGTCCAGAAAACTACGAACTAAAGAGTGTTGCTTAGTAGCGTGTCCTGTATTAGCGGTGCGGATCATTGCGCTGTGATTTTTAACGTGACACAGAATTTTGAACACCTCCTTCGAATATAATCCGTAAAGCATGTTACTTGACGATGAGCTTCATCTTTACCATCAATATAGCGTTGTGAAAACAAACTAGGGACGATTCCCTAAGTCATCTTACCTGATGGACATACTTATTATTGTAAGAGTAAGACTCCATTCAACTATTCACCTAACTTCCTTTTATAACTCCTTATTGCACATTGTTTTTAAATTGATGGTTTTAGTTGTGGGTGATGGATAGGTGTTTTATTTGGTTTTTGTTTGGTGTGTTTGTTGGTTTTTTGAGGGCGGTTTGTTTTGGGTGTTGACTTTTTGCCTGTTGTTGTGTTGGATGATCATTGATAATGATTGTACAAGTGGAATGACTTTAAACATGGAGTGTTTGTCATTATGCGTTGGCTCCCCCGTTTTATTTTGCTGGTTTCTTTCGCAGTTCTAACAATATCAACAGTGCACGCATCATCCACTGCCCCTTTAAGTGGCGCTTTTCGGGTCAGTGAGCAAGGTGCGGCAACATATACCATCCCCATAGATACTCCCGCAGCCAGAGGTAAACTAAAGCCCGCCGTAGAGCTGAGTTATTCATCAGGTAGCGGCGAAGCCATTATGGGATTGGGGTGGGGGATTCAGGGGCTTTCCGCCATCAGCCGCTGTCCAAAAACCATTGAACAGGATGGCTATTTACAAGGTGTAGAGCTTACCAACAAGGACAGTTACTGCCTTGACGGTGCTCGTCTGGTTTTAACCGCCGGAACCCATAGTCTAAATGGCGCCGAGTACCATAAGGAGCTGGATGATGCCTCCGTGGTTACTGTGATTGGCCAGGCGCCTGGCGGCGGCCCAGCGGCCTTCAAGGTTGAAACCAAATCGGGAGATACCTATTTCTATGGCGATGTGGATGAGGTTTCCGGGAAGCGGTTTCTGGATGTGAATGGCACCTCATCATCCGGAGATGGTTATCGGTCCGTATCTCAAAATAACAGTGATGTGATTTATCATTGGAGTCTGAAGGCCATTGAGGACTCTGTAGGTAATTACATTAGTTATCACTATGAAAACATCGCCGGTGAGCAATACCTGAAAAGCATCGATTACGCCGGGCACAGCAATGGTGAGGTTCCCTATAATCAGGTCAGATTTATCTATACCCCCCTTAGTTACCCTAAGTATGGTTATTCCTATGGCACCTCTGTTGCGATAAAGCAGCAATTGCAAAAGATTGAGGTGAGGCTGGATGACGAAGTCGACAAAACCTATTACCTGACGTATCACAAGGCGACTTCCAGCGATAAGCATGATTACCTTGAGCAGGTTAAAGCCTGTATTGGTCAAACCCAAACCGACTGCAGTACACTGATAACCTTTGAGTGGGACAGACCGCCGGGTGCATCTGCCGGCCCTGCTTATCAACCCTTTTCCGGCAGACGGGCGTTGAATATTCCGTCCGGTAACAACGACACCGCCAAGTTTTTTGATATGGACGGCGACGGCTTATCAGATATCGTTTATGTACGGGGCGGGCGTTGGTACAAGCGTGGTATTCAGTCGGGTATTGAACAGGCGATGGCCTCGACCGGAGCCGCTAAGGCGGCTTATGCCCAAACCATAGATTATGATGGTGATGGCCAGCGTGACTTGCTGGTGGCCAACAGTGAAACCGCCAATTGGCAAATTCTGTCTTTTAAACCTTCTACTTATCAGCACACTGTGTGTGAGCCAAATGGCCGTGGTACTCAGCTATGTGAGGATGTTGAGCGTGTAGTGAATTACACGCTCAAGGATTTGGGGCGTAAGGCTATTGGGCTTGAAGGCAAAGCGCTGGTTGCCGATGTCAATGGTGATGCATTGGAAGACATCATCTTCATCGATGGTGGCGCCATCAAGTGGTATCGCAATCTGGGAAATGGAAGTTTTGCTGCGGCGCAAAGTCTTTATAGCTTTCCCAGTACTGAAGTTGGGCACAACACCAGTGTTCACCAGTGGCATTCCAGTCGAGGTTTTGGCAGCTCCTTTATGGATATCAACGGTGATGGACTCACCGACTTTATGTTGGAGGTTAGAGAGCGGGAGGCCGTGTGTATTTCCGGTAGCGGCAAAGTGATTTCGGGAGTGACCGAGAATGAGTGTCGTCTGGATATCAGAGGTACTTGGTCTGTCAGTGATTACGAGTATTGGAATCTTTATGTCTCGACTGGCTCCAGTTATCAAAGACGGCAGAAAATTTACCGGGGGCCACACAATAATATCAATATCGCCAATACCCTACGCAGTGCCGATTTCAATGGTGATGGCTTGTCGGACATTGCCTATGTCCATAATAATAAATGGTTTATTCAACTGTCAGATGGCAATGGTTTCTTGCCTCGAATGGATACGGGCATTACTACTTCCGATACTCAGAAGTACAAAACCTATTTTATCGATATCGCGGGTGATGGCAGAGCCGAAATGGTGGTTCAGCATACCTCGTCTCAGGCGTTGGTGTATCACTCCAACCCCGAGTTAACTTCATGGACCACTTATGGCGCAATCAATTACCTGTCCGATCAACCATTGAATTTTGCGGATATCGATGGTCGTGGAAAACTGGATATTGTCTATTTCAGTAACGGTCAATGGCAAAGGTTAACCCATAAGAGCCATGCATATCACAATACCATCAAGGGGATTACCGACGGATTTGGAGTCAAGACCAGGGTGACTTACGCGTCGTTGACGGAAAAGTCTGCTGGCGAATACAGTGTCTATAAGACTCAGGTTTCCAGTTATCTGGACAACAGTCGTAACTTCTCCCTTATTCCGCCGCAAAAAGTTGTTAAGCAAGTTGCCACTGAAACCGGGGATGGCAGCCAGGTTTCCGTTAACTATGAGTATGGCGGCTTGCTGATAAACCGTTTGGGGCGTGGCCCGGCCGGGTTTGAGTTATTACGCACCATAGACAATCAGACTCAGGTGGTGACCGAGACTATCTATCATCAGTTGTTCCCGCAAATAGGTTTGCCCCTGGCAACCAAACAAACCTATCAGGGAAAAACATTGTACTCGGCAATCAATGAATACAGCTTTCAGCGAGGCAATGACGGCATTTATAGCCGGGTTGAAGAAAACGTAGTGGAGCGCACCTCGCAAAATGGCAGCGATGGGGTGGTAAGGGAGTTAACGCAGACAAACACCCAGACTCAGTTCGACGACTGGGGAAATGCCATTGCCATTAAAGCGGATGTGACTGACCTTGAAGCCAATCAATTGGTTTCAAGGGTCGAGACGGTTAACCAGTATGACGGTCATGGTGGCGGCGAAGCCAAGGGGCGACTGAGTCATACCAGGGTGACTAAATCACGCTTTAATCAGCGAGAGCAGGTTCAGGCGATAGTGACCGAGAGCGCATTCAGCTATTACGATAACGGTTTGCTGATGAACTCAACGGTATCGCCAAATGACAATCGCTACAAATTGACTACCGGCAAAACCTATGACATTTACGGCAACACCCTGACCGAGCGGGTCTCCGGAGGCGTAGATGCCGCCGGCAACACCCAGCAGTCGAGACAGATGAGCTATTTATTCGATGCCAGAGGGCGTCTGCTCAAGACAGTGACCAACGCGGCAGGCGACAGCAGCACCTATACCTACAATGGTCAGTCTGCAGACCAGGTAACGGGTAAAATCACTCAAATTACCGTGACTGATGCCAATGGTCGCAAACTGACCAAGAACCATGACAAGTGGGGAAGGCTGGTGCGGGAAGTCACTCCGGATGGTGTTCCAACAAGCTATCAGTATGCCACCTGTGATGCCGGGTGTTCACCTCTCGGTCATGGCCATTTGGTTACCACCAAGACCAAGGCCGGTGCGCCTCAATCCAAAGTCATCACAGATAAATATGGCCGTGAAGTCGGTAAGCAGAAGCAGGGTTTTGATGGGCAATGGATTGTTACTGCAACCAGCTACGATGCGCAGGGAAGGCCTGTCAGACAATATGAACCCGCTTTTGCCGGTATCAGTGCCTATTACACTGAAATAGAGTACGACCACTTTGGTCGGGTCATCAACCAAACCAATCCCAACGGTGGTGTTTCCAGTATTCAATATCTGGGATTTGAGACGCTGACGATAGACCCCAATGGCAAGCAAAAGCGCGCTGTCTCCAATGCCATGGGTGAGCAATTTAAAGTTGTTGATGATATCGGCAACGAACTGGAGTTTGTCTATGATGCCGGTGGCAAGCTGGTGAAAAGTTTTATCACCTCAGCATCGGGACAAGAGCTGCTGCGCACCGAGGCAAGCTATGATGCCTACGGCCGCAAAATCAGCACCAAGGACATTGATAAGGGACAGTGGCGCTACACTTATAACGCCTTTGGCGAAATGCTGTCACAGACCAATGGCAAATCCCAATCCAGCTTTATCTACTATGACATTCTAGGGCGTAAAGTCAGGCAAACTGAGCCAGATGGCACCTCTTGCTGGACCTATGGTAACAAAAGCAGCAAAACCGCCGGTTTACTTATTGCGGAAACCCGTTTCGACGCCGTTGTGTCCAATTGCTCTCAAACCGGCTGGGTACACAGCAAGCAGAGCGGGTATGACAGTGCCGGCCGGTTGGCCAGCAGCAAGACAAGCATAGCAGGTAGTAGCTATGAGCATCGCTTTACCTATGACAGCCATGGCAGAGCGGCGACTCAGACATACCCCAATAACTTGCTGACGGTCGTCAACCACTACAATGCTCAGGGATACCTTTTCAAGCGTACCGACCAACAAACAGGTAAGGCATATCAAACTATCACCGAAATGAATGCCCGTGGGCAGGTGGAGCAGGTGCGTTATGGTAATGGTGCCCAGGAATCAACCGTTTTTGATGCAACCACTGGTTGGGTTAGCGGTATCAATTTGACCACTGCGGGAGTAACAGCCCATCAACTTGACTATCGCTTTGATACTGTAGGTAACCTGGAGTACCGTCAGCACAGCCTGTCTTCGGCTCCGGCCACATTCAGCGAAAACTATCACTATGATGATTTGTATCGCCTGTATGAGCGTACCGTCAGTATCCACTCCGGTGGTACGAGTCTGCCATCAGACTTTAAAGCCACCCATGAGATGCAATATGACGATTTGGGCAATATCACCTTTAAAACCGGTGTTGGTGATTACCGCTACGATAGCACCAACCCTTACCGTTTATTAGATATTTGTGGTAAAGGAGGTTGTGGTGCGCTTGAAACAACACCTGTAAGTAAATCCTGCCCAACAGGTTATGCGCTCAATGCGGCAGGCACAACCTGCCAAAAGAGTGAAACTCAATCAGCATCGCTAAGCTACAGCTATAGCTGTCCCAGTGGTTACACTCTTTCCGGTACAACTTGTTCTAAAACGGAAACCAAAGTTGCACAGGTTAAAACCGAACAAACTTGTCCTAAAGGTGGCTACTTAAATGCATCAACGGGTAAGTGCTCTAGAGATTTCACCATAGTTTCAGCAACTAAACCTTCAGGAGCAGGGGTTGTATGCGGTGGTGGTGAACCAATGGGAGGAGGGCGCCGTCTGTGGGAGTGTACAGAAACGTATCAATCCACACCTAAACAGGTCTATAACTGTGATGCGGGCTGGACATTAAGCGGCACTAACTGCACGCGGACGCTATCACAAGCGGCAACAAAGACGCCTGTTTATTCTTGTCCCGCTGGCTGGTCTGTTTCAGGGAGCGCTTGTAATCGAACACTCACTGCCCCCATAACCTACAGCTGTCCAACGGGGTGGACGCAAAATGGCGCTCAGTGTAGTCGTGCCCGTCAAGCCAGCTATGTGATGGTTTATGATAAGAATGGCAATATCACCCAGGATGGCAGTCGCCGTTTCACTTACAGCTCTTACGATTTGGTCACCAACATTACTCAAGGTGGGGAATCGACCCGCTTTAAGTATGATGCCAACCGGCAACGCTTCGAGCGTTACGACGTTAAAGTTGAAGCGGGAGTGACAAGCTATCTCACCACCTTATATGTCGGGGGGTATGAGAAAGTCACCCGTAGCGGCGGCAACAAACCGGCACTCACCGAGCAAAAATTGTATGTCGGCAATTTGGTGATAACCAAGCGTAGTAATAACACTGTTGACGAGTTTTACCTGCACAAAGATCATCAAGGCTCAACCACGACGATTACCAATAAGTCAGGTAATGTGGTGCAGCAGTTTACCTATGACCCTTGGGGTAAACAAACCGCCGCCTATAGCCATTCACTGTTGAATGATTATATCGCGCCCGCGGCATCCAAAGGTTATACCGGGCATGAAGGTATAGATAACCTGAATCTTATCCATATGAATGGGCGTATCTATGACCCCACCATAGGACGTTTCTTGCAGGCCGATCCGCATATCCAAGCGCCAACCGATACACAAAGCTATAACCGTTATAGTTATGTTTTGAATAACCCGATGAGTTATTCCGATCCGAGTGGGTTCTTCTTTAAGAAAATAGGAGAGTTCTTCAAAAAATTCTGGAAACCGATTGTTGCCATTATTGTGACAGTTGTTACATATGGCGCAGCATCAGGTTGGGTTGCTGGTTGGGGGACTACCTGGGGGACAGCTGCAACTGCAACCAGTGCTGCATCTTTGACAACAGCCGGAGCCGTCGCAACCGGTGCGATAGCAGGAGCAGCTGGTGGGTTTGCTGGAGGAGCGCTTGCAACCGGTAGTTTGAGAGGGGCATTAAGAGGTGCTTTTTCCGGAGCGCTAGCCGGAGCTGCCGGAGGATACGCCAACTTTGGGAGTGTTGGTGGCTTTGGCGATGCATTCAACCGTATTGGTGTTGCTGCTTTGGGAGGATGTGCTGCAGGAGCTGCATCAGGTGGGAATTGCAGCCAAGGTGCTAAATTGGCGGTTATTGCGCAAGGCTTGAAAATTGGGATGGATTATGTTGCAAGAACCAATACTTCTTTGGCGACCTCTAAAGGTGAGGCTGTTGTTAAACCCGGTGGTAATTTGAAAACAAAGTGGATAGCGGATGGCAAGAATGCTGATTGGTTGGAAAAGGAGGTTAGTAATACAGGAATGGGAGTTACTGTAAGTAAAAAAGAGTTCGAATATCTAATAGGACTTCCTGTCTCAGAGGCGAAAATGATATTAATGGCACAAGGAATTGATCCTAGCAATGTGTTGTCAAACCTTGGGTGGATGGGGGAGTCTGGCCAGTTTATGAGTTTTTTATCACATAATATCCCCGGCGTAAGAGGAGCTTCAATTACCCATGATAGTTTGGTGGGTATGACAGAACGTGCTTTTGGTATGGAAGACATTTGGTATGGAACGGTATTTACTATTGGTTCAATACCTCCCACTTTTGTTGTTCAATACGGTGCATATGGTCTTTATAGTTATGAATACTATTATAAGAATATGATAAAGGATTAACTAATGAAATTAATGAAGCAGTTTTGGCTATCACTTACTCTGTTGGTTTGTGGCTGTACAACCACTACTCTGGAAGTCGCAAGTGTTCCTTCAATTAAGCCGTGGGATTCTGTTCCTGATAAAAAGGTGTATACATATAATAAAAGCCTTGATGATATTGTTGAATTTTCTGATGTCAACATTTCGTTGTCGCTGACAAATTACGAAACTCAATACAGGGGGCTCGTAATGCTGGGTATTGAGCTGGAACGTTGGCCAAATAGTAAATTTGATAGTGATGAGATTATTCTTGCATTGGGAGTAACCCCCTTAAAAAACGGTTTGGAGTTAATGGGGGAGGGGATAGCTTTAATCATGAAGGTCGATGGTGGCGATATGTATGTTAAACCACATAAAGTTATGAAGTATAATAGAAGTGATACTCTATTTTGTGGTTTTGATAACTCTATTGGTGGATGGGGTGGGCGAAGTATAGATATTGGGAATAAGAAGGAGAGTTTGCTGAAGGGTAGCCATTTTTCAGATAATTGTTACAATTTGTATTTTAAGCTGCCTAAAAAGGTCAAGGATGTTGATTTCGCGCTCGACTTCTCGGAGTCTCTTTTGCCATTGAATAGTAAGGTTGTTTATTTCCATAAAAAGCTGATTAAGTGGACTTCATCGAACTAAATGGTGACAGATTTAAAAATTTTCTATTCTTCCTTGCATAGTCGTTCAATATTATTCCTTGGGCTAGAGAATCACCGTTATTATTTGACTAATCAGGAATGAGGGCCATAATGCGAAATATATTTCTGACTATGTGTTTTCTTATGGGATATTGGTTACAAGGATGTGCCTATTATGTCTATGATACTCATACCGCTTATGGCCTGAACAGGGTTGATACGGAGGAGTACTTAGGGCCAATAGATACCGGCTACGACTCTCCGATCACCAGCCCGGTACTTAGTTTTGATAATGGTGTGCAAGTTAAGTTCATGATCCCTGGTATATATAATCATCCACGAAAGAAAACGGGTATTGACTATCTGGATGATATTAACATAGAGATTTTTATAACATCACGAAAAGCAGGGGTTTCTCTGGATGTACAAAATATGGTGTTGGACCAGTATCGAACCGGCAGAAAGACTCCCCTTCGATTCCTAGAGAAGAAACGTTACCCAAGTTTGGAGAAAGGGAAGGAAGGGGTATTGGTTTGTAGATATTCTGAATTTTCCGAAGAGGCCTTCTCTGACTTTTATCAAGGAGAGCGTATCGAGTTGCCCTATCGAGAGACAGACTTAAGTCTGGTCAAAGTCGGAATGCTAAGGGTAGACCGTGATATACTCTGTGGTGAATTAGTTGCTATGAATATCAATTTTGTCGGGGATGATGGATACTTTACTATTAATCTGCCGTTTATAGATGATTCAGGGAGAAAGGAGTATACAGTGTATTTTTATCCGGTGGGAATACGATACACTATGAAGTAAACCATTAGGATTTAGTTTTAGGTAATTAGTTGTCTTGTGAGGTGTAGAAAAACGGAATACAACGGAACGCGAATTCAACTCCGAAGTGCACCACTCGCTAAATTAGGCTGCCTTGCGTAATTCATTGAATACCGCAATAGGTTGCCTGAAGCCGAGGCACTT
>NZ_JBKORL010000011.1:0-80789 GCF_047314525.1 Shewanella sp. BJSY2023SW007
TCCAGCTAAAAGTTACTAATTAGTATTGGCAGGGCCTCCGGCGACGGATGTTTCTCATTGCCTGCCGCAGGCTTATGCACAGGCGATCCTGTGACTCGCTGCGAGAACATCCCTGGCTCAGAAGGTCACAGTTCCACCTGTGCCTGGGAAATAGGCGTATGTCTGTAGGTATATAAACAATTTCAAGCAGCGCTATGATTGCAGAATTACACCGACTTTCCCCCTCGGTGTCGCCGAAAGCCGTTGGCGCAAATAACGTGACCGAAACATGAATGCCGAATCAGCGCCCAAGCTCCCTGGGTACAACCTCATTAGTCTCTATCGCGAACAGAGTTTTGCTCCAGTAAACAAAGCCTCCCCGTGGCAAAAGGTTGTGACTGAGGTAAAATAGCCCATCTTTTGTCGGCGGCATCTCATACTTGTATGACTCCACAGCGGATCTACCTCTTAAGCACAGCCTTTTTTGCTGCTTGCTGCTGCCCCGCCGCCGGCTCGCATTCTCCCGGAAACAGGCAGATAACAATAACCCCGCCTGCCGGACTTAGCCTTAAACCCTACACCCAGAGGAATACTCGTCATGAGTCTTGCTGATTCCGTTCTAGCCATAAACAATGATCTGCCTATCCGCACCGACAAGCCGGTTCACAGCGGAAAAGTGCGCAGTGTCTACTGGTTGACCGAGGCCGACAGCGCCAGATTGATCCGCGAAAAGGGCTATGATGTGCCCGCCGATACTCCGCTGGCGATCATGGTGATCTCGGATCGTATCTCCGCCTTCGATTGCATCTTCCACGGCGAAGAGGGCCTCAAAGGGATCCCGGGCAAAGGGGCGGCACTCAACGCCATCTCCAACCACTGGTTCAGCCTGTTCAAGGAAAAGGGGCTGGCCGACAGCCATATTCTCGACATTCCCCATCCTTTTGTTTGGATAGTGCAAAAGGCTCGCCCGATAAAGGTGGAAGCCATTATTCGCCGCTATATTACCGGCTCCATGTGGCGCGCCTATCAAAAGGGTGAGCGGGTATTTTGCGGCATCACGCTGCCGGAAGGATTACAAAAGGATCAGCAGTTACCCGAGTTACTGATCACCCCATCGACCAAGGGGATACTCAAGGGGATCCCAGGGATACCGGAGCAGGATGATGTCAACATCAGCCGCGCAGATATCGAAGCTAACTTCGAGGCCTTCGGCTTTGAAAAGCCTGAAGATATCGATCTGTACGAAAAGCTGCTCAAACAGGGATTCGAAGTCATTTCCGAGGCGCTGGCACAGCAAGATCAGATCTTTGTCGATACCAAGTTCGAATTTGGCTATGTCACTGACAAACAAGGCCAATCCAAGCTTATCTATATGGATGAAGTGGGAACCCCAGACTCTTCACGTATTTGGGATGGCAGCGCCTACCGTGACGGCAAGATCCTCGAGAACTCCAAAGAAGGTTTCCGTCAGTTCCTGCTCAACCACTTCCCGGATCCGGATATCCTGTTGAACAAGGACAGAATGCCGGAACGTGAAGCCCTGGCCCGCGACAACGACCTGCCACTGGAGGCCATGATGAATGTCTCGCGTACCTACACAGGTATTGCCGAGAAAGTCACCGGAGCCAAGATTACTCTCTCGGATAATCCCAAGGCAGAAATTATCCGGGTACTCAAGGAACAATACGACCTGGTGAACTAAGGCATTCTGCCGCGGCTGCGACTCAGGCCTAATCCCATTAAGCATAAAGCCCCGACAGGGGCTTTATTTGTTCAATGATTGGAATTTTAGCCGAATCGGCTCCCGCGAATATCTCCCCTGAACGCCAAATTTGTACCTGGCCAAGACTGGCTTAAACTTAAAGAAGTGGCCAAGGCCGAGTAAAAGGAGATGCATCATGCGTACCCGACAAATCCTCTGTCCGGTCGACTTCTCTGAAGAATCCGAACACGCCCTGGAATATGCCATAGAGTTGGCGGCGCTCTATAAAGTAAAACTGAGGCTGCTGCATGTGATAAGCAAAGCCTATGGCGAAGACATTACCACTCTCCCCCATCACGAAGAGAACTTCGGCATAGTGGCCTTGACCCAAGCGCAGCTGCAACAACATATGCAGGCCTATGCTTCGGAAAAAATCCAAGCTCTGTTGCAACAGTTGCATCCAAAGCAGCAGCTCGAGGTGCTTATCCGCCGCGGCAGCGCTGCCGGCCAAGTCCTCGAAGAGGCCGAGAGCGCCAATGTCGGCATGATAGTGATCGGCTGCCATCAACGCACTGCGCTGGCCCATTGGCTGCTGCCCAGTGTCGCCGAGGAGATTATCAACAAGGCCAAGTGCCCTGTGATGGTAGTGAAGTAGTCTTATCGGCTCAGAGCTTCACTTCACTGTAGGTAGTCCAGGCCAGTAAATTACCCATCTGCGGCACTATCCAAACCGCTGTTTTGTGATCCTGATAGACCCGGAAGTAGTAGATCTCCTCATCACGGATATCGTCTTTACGGATCTCGCGGTAGAAGTGCATCGCTGAGTCACTGACATTGTCCGGCTTGATGAGCTCTTTCTGGTTCACTTTCACCTGGAACACATCCACCAAGGTGCCGGAGATCTCGGTGCGGTACTGGTGAAAATGGCCCCGTAGTTGATACTTTATCGGTGTGGTGATGCAATCCTGATCGGTAACACAGGCCGATGAATAAAACTGCCCCGAGTCTTTACTGTCGTAAACCAGCGATAGGCTGAGATCGGTACGCACCAAGAGTTCACCGGCAACCGGGAAATAGATATCCGCATGGTAGTTGTGCTCCACCAACTCGGCATTGTCTACCGCTGGCGGCAGAATAATACGGTTGTAGCGGATCCGTCGCTCCATCTCCTTACTCAGGGGCACAAACTCCTTCATGCTGAGACCGGCAGGTTTGGGATCTATGGCGGTGATATTGATGATACCATCGCCGTCACAGCCGGTTTCATCAGCGCTGGGACAGATGGCAAAAGAATAATTACGGCCATCCGAGGCGGCATAAGCGCTGAAATGCTTCAATCCGGGGATAAGATTTCCCTCAGGCGCCAGATGCTTTTGCCACATGGAAGGATGCAGTTGCTTGGCCTCATCACTGTAAAACAACTGCGCCGAGGCCAGCGTGCCCCCTACATTCAAGGGCAACTGCTTGTCGGCCCGCCAATGGCTCACCTGCTTGACCATCTGATGATAATCGCTGTAATACCAGAAGAAGCCCACCAGCCCCAACAGCAATAAAATCCCCAGGAGTTTTATTTTCAGAGACACACTCACCAAGGCAGTGCGGATGGCTTCACCATCTGAGATAGCCAGCATATGCACATGGGACTGCTCGGAAATATTTAGCTGATAGCCACGGCGAGCAACCGTCTTGAGTTGAATTTCGGGATAGGGTTCCAGCTTCTTTCTAAGAATACTAATGCACTGAGTCAGTGAGGTCAGCGCCACCACCCGCTCCGGCCACCCTACGGAAAGCAATTCTTCTTTTCCGAATACGGTTCCCGGGGCCGACAACAGGTGAGACAATACCTGAGCCTCAGAAAACGACAGGACGATTTCTGAACCATCGCGTTGATCCAGCAAGTGTTTTGCCTTGGTATCCAACGCCAAATAGGGAGTCAGCTGTTGCATTGTCACTCCGAAAAGTCACTCCATAAAATTTGACAGCTCCCGTTAATGGAAGCTTTAGGATAGACTATGAGTTTAACCTGAGTGCAACAGATAGAATGTGACAGCTATATCAATTAACAATTTGTTTTTGTTAAACAAAAAATATCTAATACAGCAGACTCCAATAGCAAATTTACAGTGGCCGACGTTGAAAACTGTAGCGGCACAGCCAAGATAACAACAACAGCCAGCCAAAGAGTATTCCCAGCAACCAAGGCCAGGTCGGTCCCCCTATGACCAAGCCCAAAAAACTTTGATTGAGCAAGCGAAACACACTGGCCGGATTCAGCAGCATCAGCCATTGCAGGCTCTCCTGACCAAGGTTATCGGCCGCCACCACAGCCAATACCAGCAAAGCCAAATCATAGAGCAGCACCAACAGCAACCAAAGCAGCATCAGCAGCGCCAGCGCCTGAGCCTTCTGCTTAACCTGCATACTGATCCAATAGCCTAAAAGCATAAACACCAACCCCAGTAACCAAGCGCTGGCCAGTAAGAGGGCAAGGGCCGCGGGCAACTCTACGCTACGGTATTCCTGAGCCAGCAGCGGCAGCAGCCCCAGAGGCAAGCCAAACCCCAGCAGCAAAGCCAGCAACAGGGCGCCGCCCTGCCCCATCAGCTTGCCGGCCAGCCACTGACTACGGCTCAAAGGGTAAGTCAGCAGTAATAACAGGGTGCCTGCTTCGGCCTCCCCCACCACGGCATCGAAACTCAATAGCAGCGCCAGCAGCGGCACCAGAAAAACGCTTAAGGTTAAAAGAGAGTTGAACAACTGCGGCAACGCCTGCCAACGAAATTCACCGCCTAAGGCCCCGGCACCGAAAATAACCGCAGCCGCCAACAGGGCAAACAAACAGCAAGCCGTTTGCAACCAGCGGCTCCGCAGACAATCTTTGAACTCTTTGGCGGCAACGATAAATAACGGGTTGGAGCGCTTGAACTTGAGCGCTTCATTTTCTCTGACCAATTGCATCAGGCGGCCTCCCCGAATCTTTTAGGCGCGACATTCCGACGATTTGAGTCAGACGGTGCCATAAAATGATGAAACAGTTCACCGAGCGAGGCCGGAGGCAACTGAAAGTCAAAGCAGCGGTATTGCTCCGTCAGTACGGCTATCGCCTCCGGCACGCTGGCCTTAGCCAGTTTCAACCGGCCAGCGGAAAAACTCGGCCCCAGCACAGGATCGCCACTGAGTTCCAGCCGAGATGGCAATAGGATCTCCTGTGGTAAGTCTGCCTCTTGCCTCAGGTTATCCAGGCTTCCCAGCGCCCGCATCCGGCCATTTGCCAGCATGAGCGCCAAGTCAAGATGCGGCTCAACCAAAGCCAGTTCATGGGTGCAAACCACTATGGTGCAGCCCCGCTGTTTCAGCGCCGCCAATTGGGCATACATAAGCGCCGAGGCCGAGGGGTCCAGACCCACTGTCGGTTCATCGAGCAATAGTAATCTGGGGCGGCTCAGTAGCGCCTGCGCCAACCCAAGTCGCTGTCTCTGGCCCTTGGAACACTGTCCCAACCTGCGTTTCACCAAACCATCCAGTTCAAACTCGACCAACAGCTCTTTGACTCTGTCTGCTCCTATGCCTTTGAGCCCGGCGAAATAATTCAGCAGTTCGCCCAAGGGCATATTGTCATAGAAACTGACGTTCTCCGGCAGATACCCCACCTGCATTGGGCTTTCACCGGCAGCCTTACCGAGAATCTTCAGCTCGCCACCGGCGGGTTTCAGTAGCCCCAGCAGCAGTTTGATCAGGGTCGATTTGCCGGCACCATTGTGACCCAGCAGCGCCAGCAACTTGCCCTGGGGCAGCTGCAAACTGATATTCTCCAGCACAGGCCTGTCGCCACGGACATAGGCCAATTGCCGACAATCAATGCTGGGCATAGCGCTTCTCCTCATCACTCAGTTGCGAATTGGTTGTTATTTCTTGCTTCGTCTGAATATCAATGGGCTGCAGCAAAGGAAAACTGTCACGAATGCCGATATCCTCGGCCAATGCCAACTGGCGCTGCAGCCAGCGCAGCAAGAGCACCACAGGGCTGTCCATCAACCATCTGGCCTCTGGGTAGATCCAAAACAGCCTGTCCAGGGCATCGTTGGGCAGATAGGGAGTATCACCTATGCCATCACCATCGAGATCCCAGCCCTGATAGCTGCTCCAATAGTTGCCCTGTCCCTGAAGACTCCACTCCTGCGATTTACTGCCGACATAACGTACCTGAGTCAGATTGTTTTCTATGTTGTTGCGCCACAGGCTATTACCTTCACCGCCCAGCGCGACACTAATGCCGGTATCGCTGTCACTGAAATAGTTATGACTGATACGGTTGTCGGCGGCGCCATAGATAAACAGCCCCTTGCCTTCACTGGCGATGGAGGGGTCGCCTTTGGGGTTGTGAATAGTCGTCACCCGGTTATGGTGCACCTCGCTCTGCTGGGTCACATTGAGCAAGATACCAAAATCGATTGCGGCGCTGACTTGATTATGTTCCAGGGTGATCCCCTTGGAACTCATCAACGCATAACCTCCCAGTAACCATTTGGCACTGTTATTCCAGGCGCTGTCATTGCGGGTATACATATAGTGAATACCATATTGCTGGCGGCTGAATTGATTGTGGCTGACCCGGCTGGCGTCGACGTTTTCCAGATAGATACCGTCGCGCACCGACGCTATCTGATTGTGGTGCAGTTCCGGGGCCTCAACATACTTGAGAAAGATGCCGTCACCTCTGTCCAGCAGATAACGCTTGTCGTCTCCATTTATGCGGCAGTTTTCCACTACCGGGTGTTTAAGCTGCTCGCCATGAATGCCAAAACCAGGCCCCGACAGTTCAAGCTGCAGCAAGAAGACATCATCGGCGCCCGGCAACAGACGCACCCCGGAATCATGTTCATAGAGATCGCTGCCCCAGTTACGTATTTCAAGCCCCTGCAAGCGCACACCTGCAGCCTTGATGGTCACGGCGCTGCCTTTACCACCGGCATCAATTATGGTGCCGGGCTCGCCGACAATAGCGATCGCCTTATCGATTATCAGCGGCCCCTGATATTCAGCGGCAGAGAGAGTCAGTACCTCGCCTTCACTCAGTGCATCTATACGTGCCTGCAGCGGGTTTTGGCTGCCAAGGCAGCCAAACGAGAGCAACATCAGGGCCAGCAGGGTGCGTAACATCAACCTCAGTTGGCTCCTTCCAGCAGTTCCAGGGTGATCTCCTCATAGGCCAGTACCCTACCCCCCCAGGCCTCGGCAAAGGCCTGCGCCGCTTCCTTGGTTGAAAATGGTGCAACCGCCGGTCCCATCACTCCCTTCTTGCTGGTGCCATAGACATACCAAGCTGTGGTGGCATCGATAAAGGCGTTGTCATCCGGCTGTTCCCAGTCGGTAGTGCCCATGTCATGGACAAACATAGCCTTGATTCGGCGCTGGTTTTCCGGTTGCAACGCAAAGCTGAACATGTCACGGCTGGAGCAGAACTTGGGCACGGCATCACTGTCTTTGAGCATAAGTTGCCCCTTGGGCCCAGGGTATTTGGTGATCATCATGCCGCACATATGGCACTTGTCATGCTGTTCCAGATGCTGTGCGTGAATGTCCTGATTGTGGCTCTGCGCCGGAGAGCATCCGGACAGCCCCATTAACAGGATGGGAATAGCGATAGCCAAAAGTGTCTTTTTCATCTTTCTCTCCAATCAATAGATTCAACACCTCGCCGGGGCCTTGCAGGGACAACCCATTAAGCGAGGGTTGAAAAAAATCATTCGAGTCGGCTGCGGGCGTTGGCAATGGCATATTGCAACGCCTCACGATCCAACTGCTGATTATTACTGTCGAGCAGCAGCTGCCAATGGCCTATAGCCTCGGCATATCTTTGGTTAAGGAAGGCATCATTGGCCAGCAACAGCCGGGTGCCAGGATCGGCGTTATCCAGCGCCAGGGCCTGTTCGACCCATTCTTGAGATTCCGGTAGCCACTGGCGTTGATCTCGGTAATAGGCGGCTTCGGCCAACTGCCCCAGTAAGGCGGCGCTCTTGCCCTGAAGCTGCAACTGCTGCTTCAAGGTGGCCACCGCATCCAGATACATGCCACCGCGCACATAGGCCTGGGCCAACTGTTGTATCAGGTCGCTGTCTTGTGGCGCATCGGCACTGGCGCGTCTGAGCCGGACAATCTCGGCGGCCAGCAGATAGTCTATGCTGTCGTCGGCCTCGGCCAACTGCCAATCCTGGTAACGGCCGGTATAGGAGTAAGTCCCAAGACTCAGACCTATGATCAGCAGCGGCAGCAAGCTCCAGTGCCATAGAGCCGGTACGACCCTGTCTCCGCGGCAGGTTTGCCACTGATAAAGGGCAAACAGACTCATAAATGCCAGACTCAGCAGGGCCAGTCCCAACCAGAGCAGGTTAGCCATAACGCCTCCTGTCAACCGTGTCCAGGCATTGGGTGCTTACTGTCTTTACCCGGCTGCTCGACCTTGACCAACTCGACTTCAAACACCAGAGTGGCCTGCGGCGGGATCACCCCGGGTGCCTGCTCGCCATAGGCCAGCTTGGCAGGGATAACGAAGCGGAACTTGGAGCCTTCAGGCATTAGTCTCAGGCCCTCTTCCCAGCCAGGGATCACTGTCATCAGCGCAAAACGGCCTGCGGCCTTATTGGTACTGCTGTCCTCAAATACTGTGCCGTCGATAAGCTTGCCGACATAGTTGACTGTCACCACATCTTCAGGATTGGGCTTCTTGCCCTTGCCCATGCTCAGCACTTCGTACTGCAGGCCACTGTCGGTAACCTTAACGCCGGACTTTTTCTTGTTCTCGGCCAGGAAAGCTTCGCCGGCCTTGAGGTTGTCCTCAGCCAGTTTATCGAAACGGGCCTCTCTTTCTTCATTGAGGGCGATGGCTCTTTGGTTGAGCAGATCCAGTATCTGTTCATCTGTCAGTTGCTGCTTGTCTTTAAGAGCATCGGTAAAGCCGGTAATCAGCAGCTCCATATTGACTTCGGCGCCCAGCTCCAACTGTTGGTAAACCTGGCCCGAAATATAGTTGCCCACTGAGGCACCCAGAGCGTAGGAGGTCTTGTCTGTCTCTGTCTTCAAGTCGGCCGCCAGCGCGGGCAAGCTCAGACAAAGAGAGAGGGAAATCGTAGTAGCAAGTTTTTGTAATTTCATGGTTTTCATCCTGCAATTTCTAAATTCAATGCCCAAATAATTTATTCTCAAGGACGCTCTATCGGTCGTCCCGAGATACGCCAGCCATAGATACCATCCGGCATCTGCCTGACATCGGTATAACCCAGTTTCATCACCTCTCTGGCGGCCACATTACTGGCAGTACAGAGGCGGTTGGCACAGTAAAACACCATGGTGGTGTCCTTGTTTTCCGGCAACAAAGTTTTCCAGTTATTGACGTTGAAGTAGATGGCGCCGGGAATGAAACCATCACCCCATATCTCCAGGGTGTTGACGTCATAGAAGATCACCCCTGGCTGGCTGAGCAGCATCTCGGCCTCACGCATGGAGATCTGGTTGAGTACCTCTTCGTGGTAGGGAGCCGGAACCAGATCTCCGCCACCGCCGGCCAGCACAGTCGGTGCCGCAACCATAAATGCCAGTGGCAGCAGGGACTGTTTCAGCGCCTGTTTCAATGAGAGTCGAACTCGCATCTTTATCCTCCATTAAGGGCTCCGGACAAGCGCCCGGAGCCACTATTACCCGTTACAGCGAAGCTGTCTTGGTGCCCTTGCCATCGGCAATGGCTTCAGCCTGAGTCACGTAAGTAACTGCTGCATCCATACGTTTGCGGGCGTAGCGAGGAGCGTGAACGCCCCAGGAACCGTCTTTACGTACGAATTCAACAATGTCGCGAGCCTTGTCGGTCAGCAGCAGAACTTGTGTCTTGTCTTCGATAGACAGCTTGTTCTTGGCAACTTTGCGATCGATTCGCTTGAGCGCATCTTCCACTTTAGCCAGGCTGTCTTTGACAGGAGTCTGCCACTTCATGACCTTGCCATAGATCTCTTTCTGATCCTTGAAGTGCAGGCCCTTGCTCAGCTCGGACTGGAACTGGCTGTGGCAACCCTTACGCTCAACCACATCGTGGTCAGAGATAGAGGTACGGGCACAGGTCCACATCAGGTCGAGATAGCCATGACCATTCTCATCCTGAGCCACGGTCCAACCTTTGGTGGTAGACTTACGAGGTTGACCTTCAGGTGGATTCAACGTCTTGCGATCCGGGCTGACATCAATCTTCCACAGGTGAGACTTACGCACTGCGTCGAAACCGGCCATATCCGGGTATTGAATCGCGGTGAAGTTTTCACAGCTACCCATGTTCGGCATGTGACAGCTGGTACAGCTGTTCTTGGCGTGAGTGCTGGTGTTGGCAGCCATTTCGGCCTGAACCTGGTGACAATCAACACAATCTTTCTTGATTGCAGGCTTGGTATAACCGGATTTCCAGTCGTTACCTGTTACTTCGTGTGGATCGTGACAGGTAGAACAGCGCATGCCCTTGTCATAGTGAGAAGACATGAACATCTGTGAACCTTCAGTACCACAAGATGGACAAGAAGACTTCATCTTGACGTTGAAAGCATATTCCAGCTTTTCTTTGCCTTTTTCAGTCTCGGCCAGCTCGTCGATATAGTTGAAACGCTGGTGACAACGTTCACAGTTGGAAGGCATGCCGCCGCCGTTACCACCGTCCAGGTGACCACCGGCGCCGTGACACTCTTCACAAGCAATACCGCGGCTGATGGTGTGTTCCTGCAGCTTCTTGGGATCGCCAAGAGCATCCAGGTATTCCTGCTTGTTCTTGAAGTCAAACTTGAAGCTGTGGCAAACCTCGCAGTAAGAACTGGCAGGCTGGAACAGGAACTCTTTCTTGTACTTGGCACCGTAGGAGGTCATGCCCCACTGGTGAGAACCACTGGCGCCGAAGTCTTCCATCTTGGTGGGGAAGTCAGGGATAACCTTTTGGATCTTCTTGGCCATTTCCGGAGTCAACCATTCGGCCCAACCACGGGAAAACTGGTTACCACCGGCAACCATGGTACCTGTACCGTCTTTCAGCAGACCGCCTTCAATATGGTAGGAACCACGCACCAGGAAGCTATCGATATAGCCATACTTGGTTCTCGGCGTACCCACAGTGGCGTAGATAGCATCCGGAGTGATACCGTCCGGTAATATGGAAGCATCAGAACCATAAAGCTTTTTCTTTAAGTCATTATCCACTTCCGGATGTTCACCGGGGAAACGTATGGTCTTGGCGTGACGGGAGCGCTGCCATTTCTCATACTGCACCGCGTGACACTCACCGCACTTCTCAGGGCCAACAAACTTATTGGGGAAGTCGAGAATAGACTTGGCCGCCAAACGATATTGCACCGCAGAGGGACGCCCCACCCGCTTGCTGTACTTCTGGCCATTACCTTGGTCCATGTATTCTTCACCGCGGTCACTGACCTTATACATACCAATGAGGCGGCCTTCTTCCTGATACTTGAACACAGGGTGATTCTGGAACAGGTAATCGAACAGTTCTTTTTCCTGAACGATATAATCCTGCAGTGTCTTGACGCCGTTTACCTTTTCCATGCCGTTGGGATTAGCGATCACTTTTTGTGCCGACTCTCCCATCTGCTTATTGCCGTGACCTGGTTTATCTGCCGCGAGCGCACCAGCCCCGCTGACGGCAGTTAAACAAAACAACATACTGAGTGTTGTCCTTTGTTGCCATCGTCTCATCATATACTCCTGAATTTGTCGTCGGTTATTTCACAAACGAACTTGTTATTGCCGGCTTGACCGGTCACGACTCATTCTTCATATGTGCAAGGACAAAAATCTGCGCCAGAGCACAGCCCGCCCCAGCTTGAGAACTCAAGAAAGCAACACCTTATATTTTCCTTTTAAAACAGTAGCTTTAATATTTAACAGTAAAATTATTCAGTTCTTTTTTTGAGCGTTTTATTTCTCAAAAAACCTCAAAACCCCTGCTGAAAATTGAAAAATGCCGCGCCGGCAAATACAGGCAAATAAAGGCGTGACAGATCACAGAGCCAAAGGAGTAATAACCCTAGTCTCAGTGCCATAGATCCATTTCCGGGAAATCCCGGCATAACAAGAGAGCGGCCATGTTTTCCATCACCATGTTGCCCGAACTGGGACACTTCCTGCTGATCCTGAGCGGCAGTTGTGCCTTGTTTGGCACCTTGCTTGCGCTGCTCAAGTATCGCGACCCTCGGCTAGAATGGCCGCTGCAACCGCTGCTGCTGGGGCAAGCGTTAGGGCTGACCGGCGCCGTACTCATGCTGGCACTGGCGTTTATCCTCAACGACTTCTCTGTGGCTTATGTGGCCAACAACTCCAACTCGGCCCTGCCGCTGTTTTATAAAGTGGCCGCGGTTTGGGGTAGCCATGAAGGGTCTTTGCTGTTTTGGATGACAGTAATGGCATTATGGGCCTGGCTGGGACTACAGAGGCGCTCGCAAGATCACAACTATCTGTTGATGCTGCACGGCAGTTGTTCGGCGATTCTCAGCGGCTTTATCTTCTTTATGTTGCTGTATGCCAACCCCTTTGCCCGCCTGCTACCGGAAGTGCCGATAGAGGGACGCGATCTCAGCCCCATGCTGCAGGACATAGGCCTTATCCTGCACCCGCCGCTGCTGTTTCTTGGCTATGCAGGCCTTGGGATCTGTTTTTGTATCGCGCTGGCATTGCTTGTCAGCCAAAAGTTCAGCGCCGCCCGCCTTGACAGGCTCAAGCGCCATCTGCTGTTAACCTGGGTGTTTCTCACTGCAGGTAACGCCCTGGGCTCCTGGTGGGCCTATAACGAATTGGGCTGGGGCGGTTGGTGGTTCTGGGATCCGGTGGAAAATGCTGCCTTTATTCCCTGGCTGGTGACCACAGGCGCGCTGCACTGCCTGCAGATCAAAAACCACAATCCCTTGGCCCAGCTCTCAGCCCTGGCGCTGGTGCTGCTGGGCTTCAGCCTGTGTCTGCTGGGCACCTTTATTGTGCGCTCCGGCATTATTCAGTCTGTACATGCCTTTGCTGCCGATCCCGAGCGTGGGATGATCATTCTGTTGTTGTTGCTGCTCTACGGTGGCGCCGGTTTCAGCCTGTTTGGCCTCAGATGTCGCCATCACTGGCAGCCGGGCAAGCTGACACCACTTGGCCGGGACGGTCAGCTGTTGCTAGGTAGCCTGATCTTGCTGACCATGGCGCTGACTACCCTGCTGGGCACCCTTTACCCGCTTTTCTATCAGGCACTTGGCCTAGGAAGCCTGTCGGTAGGGGCGCCCTACTTCAACACCCTGTTCGTGCCCATGTTGGCACTGCTGCTCTTACCCATGGCAATAAGCACCCTGCCCCATATGGCGCCGGGGCGCCTAGCTCTGTTGGCCCTGATCACTATAGCTGCGACCGCACTGGCACTATTTTTCAAAGGCAGGCTCACCCCCTGGATGCTGGCGGGCGGTGCCATGAGCCTGTTTCTGCTCTGCACTCTGCTGCTTTATCTGTTGCCACTGGGTGACACTGCCGGCAAACGCCGCAATATTCCCATGCTGCTGGCTCACACCGGCCTTCTTGTCAGCATCATAGGCGCAACCGGAGTCAGCTGTTTTGAGCAGCACTCGCTGCTGCGTATGGGGCCGGGCCAAGGCAGTATTCTGGGTGACTACACCTTTATCTATGAGCAAACCCGCTTGCTGGACAAGCCGGCCTATCGCGGAGAGCAGGCGGTAATTCGGGTTGAGCACAATGAGCAACTGCTTACTTACCTCTATCCGGAGCGGCAGGAATTCAACTCCAACGGCATGTCGCTGTCCCAGGCGGCCATCTACCGTGGGGCCTTTGGCGATCTCTATGTCTCCATGGGCACCCAACTGAGCGACGAAGAATTTTTGGTGCGCCTCAGCATCAAGCCACTGGTGAGTTGGATCTGGCTCGGCGGTGCCTTGATGGCCATTGGTGGCCTACTGGCCCTAGGTAGCCGACGTCAACGCCTGCCGAAAACCGATTTATTAACCGCCTCAGGGAGACTTCAACATGATTAAGCTAATGCTGCTTGGATTATGGCTCAGCTTTGCTTGCGCCGAAGCCCAGGCGACCGACATGGATATCGCCCGCCTCAGCATAGATATTTCCAAGGAGTTGCGCTGCCCCATGGCCACCAACCAAAACCTGTTTGAGTCGGAAACCGCCATTGCCAGTGAGCTCAAGGCACAGATCTACTTGATGCTGCAGCAGGGCAAGAGCCGGGAGCAGATCCTCGACTTTATGGTGGAACGCTATGGCGAGCAGATCCGTTATCAACCCTCGCTGAACGCAGGCACAGCACTGCTATGGCTGGGACCTGTCATCTTGTTACTGGTATTGCCCGGCATGCTGCTGTTTTTCGGCCGCAGCAACAATCCATCCCCACACGATCAGGAGAATCCATCTTGAGATCTTACTTGCTTCTATGTCTCGCCCTGTTGCTGCCGCTATCGGCCCAAGGGGGCATAATGCAGCACAAGGCTTATCACACAGGGGAACCTGTACCAAACAAGCCTATGATTATGCGTGAATTTGTTGAAATGCAGCACGCCAGAAAGGTAGCAAAGGTGACCTTTGCCGATCTACAGGGTAATCCCAAAACCTTGGCTGAATATCAAGGACGTTTGGTGCTGCTGAATCTCTGGGCCAGCTGGTGCCCGCCCTGCCTGCGTGAGATGCCGGCACTGGCCAAGCTGCGCAGTAAACTGCAGGGCAGCAGTATTCAGATAGTGCCGCTGTCGATAGATGAAGATCCGGCTGCGGTAACCCCTTTTCTGGCCAAGCATGAGCTCAAGCTGGATGACAGCTGGATAGACAGCAAGAAAGAGATAGAGAAGATCATGCCGGCCAATGTGGTTCCGGCGACTTATATTTTTGATCCCAATGGTAACTTAGTCGGTTTTATCCGTGGCTATCTGGACTGGGATGACCCGGATATCGCCGACTATCTGTTGCGCTTTGCCGCCAAGTATCAAACGCTGGCCCAAAGTAAAGCGCTGCAGTAAATAGTGCAACCGTCCCGGAGCATCTCCCCAAGTCACTCCGGGCCACCTTAGGCAAATCTCTCCGCCATACTTTTTGCCCGCTTTCCCGTCACGCACGCCTCTTTTGTCGGGAAAGCCTTTTTCTCAGAAATGATCGAAACTCACTTCCACCGGAACCCCCTCAATCGCCAAAGGCAGATGCTGATGCAAAGCAAGCGTAACCTTGAGTGCCGGTTTGTCCCCATCAAAAGGACCGGACAGCTGCTTGGGCACCTTGCCCACTAACTGGGTCGGCTCTTTAATTTCGGCGCGGATTAAGGTGCCATTGGGCAGTTTAACGCTGGCCAACTGCCCCTGAGCAACATAGTCAAGATACTCGGGCGCCAGATAGCATACCACCACAGGCTGTGCCCGCCCCGACAGCCAAAGCATAGGCTGCTGCTCGGCTATGGTTTCCCCTTGTTGTACCAAAACATCGGCTACCCGGCCGGCAAACGGCGCCTGTATGGTCAACTGCCGCCGTTTGGCCTGCAGTTCTGCCAGCTTTAACAGCAGGCTGTTGCGACTCTGGGCTATCACCCCCGCCTCCCGCTCCTGCTGCTGCAACTGCCTTTGCTGCAACAACTCGGCCCTGGCCTGCTCCAGGGCCATTCTGGCACTGGTATGGGCTTGCATCACCGCCGCCATATCCGCAGTGGGAACAACCCCCTGTTTACGAAATGACTCAAACTGTGACAATAATTCATCCTGACGCTTTACTCCCTGTTCAGCTACCAATATCCGCTGCTGCAATTGTCCCAAAATAGCCTGATCCTGTTCCTGCGATGCTGGTGTCAGCTCGGTTAACTGGCGCTGCAACTCTTCAATACTGGCGTCCAGACCGGCATCGGCTATGCGACCAAGCACCTGACCTTGCTCCACCTCAGAGCCCGGCTGCACCGAAAGCTCCAATAATCGCCCCTTCTGCATAGCCCGCATCTCCAGCGGCTCTGAAGTCAAGATTCCCGGCGCCAGCACAAATAAACTCGGACGCAGCAACACCCAAAGCAGCAAGACCACAGGGGCGATAACCAACAACAGCAGCAGATACCAACGCCATTTCATTCCGCCCCGTTTCGCCGGGGCATAATCCACCTTTAAACCTTGATCCCGTGTAGGTTGTTGCGCCTTGGCGGCCGCTTGGTAAGTCACTTTCACTAAAATTTTCTCCCACGTTTCAGCACCCACCAAGGAGCCATGGAACTCTCTTCATGTGCGCGTCTAACCGCTTCATTAATCAAAGCAAACAAGCTGACACTGCGCATAAACAAGGCATAGAAAGGATAAAGGGGCAACCAGAGCAGCAGCCTTAAATCTTGCCGCGGCCGCTCGGAAATCGCCAACAACACCAGCAGATAGAAAAACAGCAAAAAAGCCAAATAGGCCAAATAGATAGTCAGCGTAATTGTTGCCAAAAACTGCCAGGGGTACGCCAGCGCTACCCCTAAGCCGTAAAGCAGAATGACAAAGGGCATCAGCACGTTTTGCATAACACCGTAGATCAGCGTAAAGACGAAGGTAGCGCCTCCCAGAAGCCTTGGGGAAAAAGCAGGCCAGTGCTTGCGAAAGTAGAGAAACAAGAGATCCCCATCCCAACGCAACCTTTGCCAGACAAGGCTCTTGAGATCCATGGGTGCATCGGTATGCCCAATCGCCAGCGTAGCAAAGGGAATGCGCCAATTGGGGTGACGACCGAAGTACTGTTTTAATCTCAACGTCAGATCCAGATCCTCGGCAGTATGAGTATCCCAGCCGCCTATTTTGATCAGCACGTCGCGACGAAAGGCGCCGAAGGCCCCAGAGATATTATTGAGCAGATTCCAGTGTCCAAGGCCCGTCTTGCCCCCCTGCATGGAGATCAAATATTCTATCGCCTGCATCCGGGTCCACAGCGAATCATTGACATTTCGTACCCGCAAAGCGCCGCCGACGGCCGGCACATTGGGATCGACGAACAGGGGCACGATTTGAGAAACCATATCATTGTCGAACGAGGTATCGGCATCGGCATTAATCACCAACTCACCGCTGGCTCTGGCCAGACCGGCATTTGAAGTCGAAACCCGCCCGCCACGTTGCCACTTTGGCAGCACAATAATCTCCCGCCCAGGGCGACGACATTCAGCTGCGGCGGCTTTGGCAACTGCAAAAGTTTCGGCGTTTTGTACCGCGCCATCAACCACGGCAATGATCTCTATCTCCCCTGGATAGTCCTGTTCAACCAGGGTGACTATGGTTTGCCGCACCGCTTCTTTCTCGGCGTAGCAAGCAATGATGCAACTGACCTTGGGCCGATAAGCCTTTTCAGCCTTGGGACAACGGAATGTTCGCCAGTGCCAACCGATGACGCCTGAAACCACAATTAACATCAATGGTATTTCATAGAGGAAAATCATCGGCACCAGCCAGAGAAATAGACTGACGTCTGTGGCAAGCTTGTGCCAAATATCCAGACTCATAAACGCCAGAGTATTGAACTCACTCACCGTCCAATACCTCTGCCTGTTGCAGACGACTGGCCAACCAGGATTCAACTTCAGTACCAAGCTGCTGATCCGGCAGGCTGATCGCCTTGAACCTGAGTCTCAGCTCCCCTTCAGGCACGCTGTCATTGAGCCGCTGCAGTTTTTGCTTCAATGCAGGTAACTGTGACTCGCCGGTGTAAGGCAATAGTAATAAGACCCCTTGATCATCATGGCTATTACAGGCGTCCGTTACCCGCACCAGACTCAATAAGCGCTGCTTGAGCGCATCAAGCAAGGCTAGAGCGCGGGTTTCTCCGCTGCTGGCCAGATCCGGCGCCAACGCCTCCAGCTCCAATACCAGCAACAGATGCTCATGACCATGACGCAGCGCCAGCTGATTGTGCCATTGCAGCAACCAGAGGAAATGGGCCCGACTCATCTGTTCGCCAAGCGCGGCAAACAGTTGTTGCTGTACGCCATGGCGCACCAATTCTCTTCCCTGCTCCGCCAATTCATAGTCAGCAATACGATGTATGCTCAACTCGTCCGGTTGATGCCCATTACCACAGTGCAAACAAACTGCCTCGACTTTAGCTTCCAAAAACAAGCTATTACAACTATTACAATGCTGGTTTTCTATCGGTCGGTCATAATCGACACCTATATGCCGCAGCCGCTGCAAACAGTTGGGACAACAGAGTCCGCCACTGCGACTGAATGCTTGCTGATTGTCCACATGACCACAGTTAAAACAGTGCAAACTGGTCTGCATATCTATTTCTATGCTGCGGCACTGGGGACAGAGATCGATATAGTTGAGGTGCCCTGAATGACACTTGCAGCACAGTCTAATCCTGTCTCTCAACTTGGTGGATGCCAGCCAATGCCGGTTCATTAATTTATTTAATAGGATCTGACTTTCCTTCGCTGAACCAGTCAATAGCTGCAGCAGTGGATACTCATAAAGATGTGGTTTTTCCGGCGTAGCCACAGGTTGCAAGCGATACTCAGGAAATAACCACATAAAACTCAACAGCCGATAACTGACATCATCCTGGCTGGGTAACTTAATTAAGCTCTTCCTTTGCCAATAATTTTCAAGCTCTTGTTTAAAGTCAGACTGAAATAAACCATTGGCCAGGTATTCAGATAGAGGGCTTGGCGTTACTACCTTAATCATGGCCATAAAAGTAGATGGCTGTTGCCTCAACAGAATAAGCGCTTGGTCCTGAACTTCAGTCGGCAGGTTCAGGCAGATAGCATCATAAGCAAGACCGGTATCCAAGAATGCAAAAACATCATTAAACACTTCAAAATCATTGCTATATAATTCTTCACTTCTATCACCGACCCAACAAGGAATGGCCTGCGCCTCAACATGGATATCTGCTCTGGTAATAGACATATAAATCCCGACAATGACAAACCCGCCAATGAGAGATGTAAAAAATTATTGGCGAAGTTTTTACGAATTGATTAGATATAGCTGAACTTCAATAATTGGAGATTATATAGACAATGAAAAAAAACGCCAATATTTTGACAAAAAACCGAATTTGCCAATTCTTCAAATCAAACTATCTTACAAATAATTATATTTAAAAATAAATTTATAAAACGTAATCAATTTAAAAAAGCAACATACTTACTTTTACTCCTCAAAAGTATCAAGCTGTATCTATTAATTCAGTTTCAAAACCATCCACTTTTATATCCTGTTGTTTGCCACTGATGGGATCAATAAAGCGCAACCGACAAGCCATAAGTTTGAGGGGCTTATTGAAATTGTCTTCGCTCCTGGGCTGCAACTCAGGGTAAAACCTGTCGTTCAGCAGTGGCATTCCAAGACTCTGCATATGCAGCCTGAGTTGGTGAGTCTTGCCGGTAATTGGACTCAGATTGAACAGCCCCATATCGCCATTAACGGCGATGAGACTGATTTCCGAGTGACTGTTGGCCTCCCCCTCGGCCAAGCGCATGATAAAACTGGGCTCGCCCTTGATGAGGCGATTTTTCACTGTCCAGTGCAGCGGCAGGCTAAGTTCACCAGTTGCCAATCCCGCCTGAAGCTCTGGCGTCAGCCGCGCCAGCGCCTGGTAGTCCTTGCGTATCTGGCCTTCACGGAACAGCGCATGATAGGCATGCCGGGTTTCGGGATCTGTGGACATCAGCATGACTCCGGCCGTTTCTCTGTCCAGCCTGTGCGCCGGCGCTATGGTTTCTATTCCGGTGCGGCGCCTTAACCTGTGCACCAGGCACTCGTTGACATAGTTGCCGCTGGGAGTCACAGGCAAAAAGTGCGGTTTGAACACCAGAATGCTGTGTTCGTCCTGAAACAAGATCCGCTCTTCAAAAGGGATCCGGGTTTCTTTGGGGACTTCACGGTAATAGTAGACCCTGGCGGTAGGCCGATAAGGGGTATCAGCCTGGATAAGCTCACCATTTTGCCAATGCACCTTGCCGGTTGCGACCCGCTCACGCCAAACATCGGCATCAATGCGGCTGAAATGGTCGATAAGAAAGGCCAAAACAGTGGCTTTGTCGGTCACATCCCTTGGCAAGACTACATAGGAGGGCTGTGCGGCTCTGTCTGTTTGACTCATAACTCTTCCGGCAAAATAAAAAATGGCGACTCGGGCCGCCATTCTACTCTATCTGCCTCAGATTATTCGAGGCGAGTACACTCAAAGCTGCTGCTGAACATGGGACTTAATCAACTTGAGCACAAAGTCCATGGTCTTGTGGCAATCAGGTTGATTCAACAGCAGCTGTTTGTCCTTGTTGTATAAGGGCAAAACTTCCAACCAACGCTGACTCACCCAAGCGGCATCATCCAGATGCACTTCTGATGAGTAGAGCCCGCGCAAGTCCGGGTTGACCTCATAAAACTGCTCCAGCGCCGCGCTGATAAGGGTGAACTCGCCCCGAATAGGCTCCTCGGCCCAGTTGGGACAATCCATTACCTCGGCCAGCCAGCGGCCATCTTTTTCCTGTTTGGCGGACAGGACTTTGACCCTTTGCTTGCCTTCCAGGGTGATACTCAGCGAGTCATCTTCCAGCTGATTGAAGTCGATGAGCTCGCAGCGAGTGGCAATGGGGAAACTGGGCGGCATGGCAACGCTGTTACGCATTCCGAAAGCCAGCGGATATTTCCCCTTCAGGACATCGGCCACCATGCTCAGGGTAATGGGGTCAAGGATCCTGATCTCAAGCCGTCCACCTGGCAACAACAAGGCATCATAGGTCAGTAACGCCATTTCCTGTGTATGCATAGCAACCTCCTTCCCCTCGGGGAGTGAGCAACCGAAAGCGAACCTGAGGTTCAACATTCGTTTTAAAGTCTAGCAGTTGCTGAAATTTCATCCATTGGCAATTTAGGCTAGTCCTTAGGTCTGCTAATGAGTTAGACAGGCATTGAGTGGGTTTTGTTGCAAGCGTATTTACAGAAGCTCCAACCTTTGGGCTATTTTGCCGCCGAGAAATACCTCGGCAAATTCGTCAGCCAATCTGTTACTGATATCGGCGGCGCGGCGCCAATATTGAATTCGACTGGCACTATCCAAGGTTTCAAAGTCCTTGCGATCTGGAATTTTGCCATAGGGTAACGAAGCGACAAACTCCTCAGTGGGCGCCAACAGCAAGGCATTGTGATAACGGCGCTTGGCCCGGCGCCATGGCAAGGATTTATCGAACCATCCCGGCGCCATATGGGGATAAAAATGCGGATACAGGGTCAACCCCGGCGCCTGTGACAGCGGCAGGTCGAAATGGTAATCGGTGATGCCGCCATCATAGAAGTGCCCGCTGGTCACACCGCTGATTTCGGTTACCGGTGACAGCAGCAGTGGAATAGAACCTGTAGCCAGCAATACGGCTTCGATATTGTCACTGCTGAGCAAGGCGCTGTCTCCCGGGAGATCTTTCAACTGAGCGAAGGGAGAACCCTCTATGGCAGAGGCAAATACCAGACGCTCAAAGTGCCACCCCAAGGTGCGGCGACTGACAAGGTTGGTCATGGCGGTAGCGCCCAGACCTGCCGCCAGCGCCAACTTGCTGCCGGCCCGGTTCAAGTGACGAGCGCGGCACACCACTATGTGACTGCGAATATGCGGCTGTTTGAGGATCTCTTCGGTGCCGCTGGTGCCTAAAATCCCGCTGACTATACCGCGGACCTGGCGGCTGACCTCTTCCCGACTCGGACGGGTTTCATAGCGCTGGCCTATGTAGAGCTGTTCCAGCCTTTGATAAGCCGCCAGCGGATCTGCCTGAGCCAGACAGGCCAAACGCCAGGCGCCGGATGAAGCACCAAAAGTGTAGAGCGGAGTCTGCCTCTGTTTGAAAAACTCACCAAACAGGTATTTATCTAGCCCGGCAATCCCCAGCCATTTGGGACCACCGGATGCCGCCAATAGTTGAGTAAAATGCTCAGGATTTAATCCCTGTTCCATCAATGTCTGATGGGCGTCTGTACCGGCAAGAAATCGCAAGTTAGCCAAAAAGTCACTCCCTGAGCCGCAAAAGTCACAGGCAAGATACCGCAGCCTTGCACGGCAGCCAAGTTTGACTCAGTATTTCCCTCTCCTCCCGACGGCTCCGAAAACGGCCGGGATAGCCCTTGTTTAAATGTCCAAGAAAATGTTCGAAAGACAGATTTGAAAGTAGAGATAGTCATAAATAGGCTGTTAACTCAAAAACCACTGTATAAATAAAAGCAAAACAGCCAATTAACCCCCCAAATAAACCCAATATCAGCACCATATCGCCAAAATAGGCAGCTCCCCAAACAACCAAGTTCAGGGAAAGATTTTCTCGAAAAAACCAAATGTTTCTAGAACGCTGCGCTCTGAGTTATCACTTTTACGTCTAAATGCATCAATTGTAACAATGCTAATATCCGCGCAATAAAAATGCTGTTTTGAATCATTCAAGAGGTCGTATGCGCTTAGCTCTTATTTCACTGGCAGTAGCGAGTCAACTGACTGTTCCTGCCGTCTTTGCTGCCGAAGAGCAGCCCAGTATCGAAACCATCTCGGTCATAGGTTCACGTATCGCCCTGCGGACCGCCACCGACAGCGTGGCACCGGTCGATATCATTACGGCCGAACAACTTGAAGCCACTGGCATGACGGAAACCGCCAAGGCGCTGCAGTTTGCCGCACCCAGCTACAGCTTCCCCTTCTCCTCGGTCACCGATGGCTCAGATGCCGTGCGTCCCGCCAGTCTGCGCGGCCTATCACCGGACCATACCCTGGTGCTGGTTAACGGCAAACGCCGTCATGGCTCGGCACTGGTCCACCTCTCAGGGACTGTGGGCAAGGGCTCGTCCAACGTCGACTTGAACGCCATCCCTATGACGGCCATCAAACGCATCGAAATTCTCCGTGATGGCGCTTCGGCCCAGTATGGCTCTGACGCCATCGCCGGGGTGATCAACGTAGTGCTCAAAGACAACAGTGAAGGTGGCATGGTATCGGCCCAAGCCGGTCAAACCTATCAGGGTGATGGCGAGCAGTGGCGTGTCGGCCTCAACCACGGCCTCAGCATAGGTGACACTGGCTTTGTGAATCTGTCGCTGGAAGCGCATCACAAGAACAGCACCAATCGCGCCGGTTTGGATCCGCGCCAGCAATATCCATTGCTGGCCGATGGCAGCCCGGATCCCCGCGAAGAAACCGTTAACCGCAAGAATCACCATGTGGGTGACGCCGAATATGACAACCTGGGGTTGTTTCTCAATGCCGCTCAGGAGTTTGCCAATGACAGCAAACTGTACGCCTTCGGTGGCTTGAGCCAGCGCGAGACCCGCTCAGGCGCCTTCTTCCGCCGTCCACTGGATAGCCGCAATGTTGCCGAAATCTATCCCGATGGTTTCCTGCCGCAGATAACGCCCAAGATCACAGATCAGTCTCTGCTGCTGGGTTATGAATTTAACCTGGGCGAGTGGCAGTTGGATGCCTCGGCCGGATACGGCAAGAACCGCTTTAAGTACCGGGTTGAGAACACACTCAACGCCTCTTTGGGCCCCGGCAGTCAAACCGAATTCGACGCAGGCACCCTGTCCACCGAAGAGTGGAACCTGACTCTGGATGCCTCACGTTACTTCGACTTTTACAATGACTCAGAGCTCCTGGTCGCTGTAGGCACCGCCTGGCGCCAGAACGCTTATCAGGTGGAAGCCGGAGAGCAAGCCTCTTATGTCAATGGCGGTTATCAGAACAAGGCCGGCGGCAGCCAAGGCTTTGGCGGCTTTACCCCAGAATCGGCGGTAGATGAGGATAGAGACAACATAGGTGTCTATCTCGAGGTGGAAAACCAACTGACCGACGACTTCTACTGGGCCGCCGCGGTGCGCTATGAAGACTATTCCGACTTTGGTGACAACACCAGTTGGAAGCTGGCGACCAGATACGATCTGACCGACAACCTGGCACTCAGAGCCACTGCCAACACCGGCTTTCGCGCCCCCAGCGTGCAGCAGTTGTACTTCACCAATATCTCGACCCTGTTCAACCCGGATCCCGTGACAGGCCAGCTGGTACCGACCGAATCGGGCACCTTCAACAACCTGTCTTCCGTGACCCAGGCGCTGCAGGTAGGCAAGCTGCAACCCGAGTTGTCAGAGTCCTTCAGCCTGGGTTTGGTGTACACCAATGATTCCGGTCTGGCGGTGACTCTGGATGCCTATCAGATCAGCATAGATGACAGAATCGTGCTCTCCAGCTCACTGACACCGGCCGACTCCCAGGTGGTGGCAGATGCACTGGCCGGTACCAACGCCGAGTCGGCACGCTTCTTTATCAATGCCGTAGATAGCCGCACCCGAGGTGTGGATCTGGTGGTGACCCAGGACTTTGATCTCGGCAGCTACGGCGATCTGCGCGCCAGCCTGGCCTATGCCTATAACGACACGGAAATCCGCGATATCCATCTGCCAAACCTTCTGGATGGCCTGGAAGATCAGCTGTTTGACCGTATAGAGCAGACCCGGATGACCAAGGCCAATCCAAAGAACACAGGTAACTTGGGGCTGACCCACAGCCTGGGCGACTTCAAGACCAACCTGCGCCTGAGTTACTTTGGCCCCTACACCATAGGTTACTCCCGTGAAGACGTGGAGTACGACGGTAAGTTCACCGTGGATCTGTCGCTGACCTATGCGGCCACAGATAACCTGAGCTTCACCGCCGGGGTGCAGAACCTGTTCGATACCTATCCGGAAAAACGTCCGGATGACAACAACTTCAACGGGATCTTCGTCTACCCCTTGACCAACACACCTTTTGGTTTCAACGGCGGTTACTACTTCCTCGAAGCCAGATACAGCTACTGATTTACCGGAAAACACATTTGCAGGGAAACATATTTGCAGGGAAACACAGGGGCCGGCGATATCGCTGGCCTTTGTGCTTTTTGGCGCTGATGCCCCCTAATATCGGCCGCTTGGCAGCTCAGCCTGTCAGGCGCCTGCTGCTTCTCAAAGAGATCAAACTTCCAACAGGAATGCTATTATACTGAGCCAACCCCTTTCCCCAGAAGATACAAAATGATAGTGGATACTCTGGCCAACCGTGGCCATTACCGAGTGCTGGGCCCACGTATTCAGGCAGCCCTGGATTACCTGGCCGCAACAGACTTCAGCCAACTGGCCCCCGGCAGCTATGAACTGGATGGTAAAAAGCTGTTTGCCATAGTCAACGATTACCACACCAAGCCCAGAGAAACCGAGCCATTCGAGGTACATAGACGCTATCTGGACGTGCAGTATGTGGTCAGTGGTGAAGAGGAGTTTGGCTACCTGCCGCTGGGAGCCCAAACGCCCAGTCGCCCCTATCATGAGGCGCACGACTATGCCGAGTTTGATTATCAATCCAACCGCGAAGCCGCGGCATTTATCCCTTTGAAGGCCGGCATGTTTGCCATCTTCTTCCCCGGAGACATGCATATGCCGGGCACGCTGGCCAAGGCCGTTGCTGTCCGCAAGGTAGTCGTAAAAGTACTGTTGGATTAGAAGAGCACTTGCAGTAAAACGCCCGCGATTGCGGGCGTTTTTGGGTCAGTGGTTTACTTATCGTTCTGGGTTGTGGGCTTGCAAAGCATCTCCTCGGCGCCATAACCCCAGGTCACCCTGGCCTCGCCCTGATGCTCCCAGAAGCTGTAGTCACCGCCCTGATACTTGGCGCCGCTGCCGCTAGGCACACTGAACATCAAAATGCTTCTGTCGCCGCGCTCGGCAATCATGGTTGCCGGCTCTGTCTCGAAGAAAGTAGTCACCAACTCATTGGCCGGGTTGCCGTCACAGGCAAAGAATACCGGGCCGCTAGACGCCACCAAATGATAACGGGCCTGCAGTTCTACTATCCGTCTTTGATATGAGTCCTTGGTACATTGCAGCTTGTCTTCATTCTTCCAACATTCGTTACGGCCCTTGATCCAGCCGCGCTGCTCGGCCTTGAGCAGGGGTGGCTGTTCATTGACCGCCTTGTCACTGGCCTTGGCATAAACTTCGGCCAGCTGCTGATCCAGCTTGGCAAGCTCGGGTTCCTGACAAATAAGCATCTCTATACTGGAAGCCCGCTCGCCCAAGGCGTTGCAATCAAATGTCGGCAGTTCCCGCTCTGTTGCCTGGGGCGAGGTTGAGCCATCACCTGTAGCCAATGCGGCGGCAACATCCTGGCTGTTATCCAGTGCCTGCTGCCCGCAGCCACTGAGCGTCGCCGCGGCGACCAACGCCAGTACAAGTCCTGCCTGTGAAACTGTCCCGAAACTCATTTTTGCTCCTTAATCTTCTCGCTAGATCTACTCGCGGCTGCCAAAGCCTTTGCGCAAACTAATGCCTAAGCCTAGTCTAAAACCCGTCGCCTGTCCGCTGACTGAATTAAATGTCAGATCAATGAGTTGACTATTAAGCCTTATCGACAAAATCCTGCAATGCCTGCAGATTGGCAATTTTCAGCAAGGCGCCCTGTTTTATGACCAGGCCCTTGTCGATAAGCTCTTTTACCGCCCTGCGATAGACCCGGCCAGAGGTGCCGAATCGCTCCGCCTCCTGATCCGGGCTGCCACAGGAACCCAGCATCACCTCTTCGTGTTGACGCCTGAGCAGATCGAAAGCGATGTTATAGCTGATGGGGTGCAAGAGCCTATTGGTGTAGATGTCCAGCGAGTCCTGATAATCCCAGGCCAGGGCGCTGGCAAAAAAGAGGGTAAATTCGGGTTGTTGCAGCAGCATCTGCCTGACTTTCTTCAGGCATAACTGGCGGATTTCCATCGGCTCTTCGGCCACCACACTCCACTGACAACTGGCGGCGGTAAAGAACTCCATCTCACCGAAAAGGTGCCAGTCGCAATCCAGCTCCCCCAATTGAAACCTGCGACCGTTGACGGCGCAGATATTCATCGACACCCGGCCTTCGGGCACCAGGCACATATGGGTCAACTCCCGTCCCTGAGACAAGAGATCTTCACCGGCCTGCAGCAATTGGCTCTGGCCGCAGCACTCGAGCATGGCGTCGCAAAACGCCTGGTGAGACTGCTTTAGATGCGCACTGAAACGCCCGGTGCTGTATGGTTGCAGCTGCATAACAACAAGATCCCGTAAAGATGATGGCTCATGCTAGCCCATCAGCCTTACGGGCACAAACTTCAACAGCATAGCGCCTCCAGCGCCGCCAAAGACGCCAACTTTTCCCCCTGCATCATGGCGCTATCTGCGTCGACATACTGGTTGATGCCCTGTTGCACATCTTCACCATACAAGACCACATTGTTGAGCACCGCGGCCACTTCCAGGCCTCTCAGGCGGCCAAGCGTCAGCAGCGCAGCAGTTTCCATGTCGGCCCCCAAGACTCCGAGTCGATGCCAATGACGGCAAATCTCCAGCTCATCATCCCGGTAAAAACTGTCGTGTGAACGCACTATGCCGGAGTGGAAGCGGCAATCCCGGCGCTGCAAATAGGCCGCCATGGCATTGATAAGCTGCCGACTCGCCAGCGCCGGATAGCCGGGCGGCGCATAACAGCCGGAGCCACCGTCATCGCGCACTGCGGCCTCCACCAGAATCAATTCGCCCAAGGCTATCTGCGGTTGCAGCGCGCCGGCGGATCCGACCCGAATGACACGGCGGGCGCCACACTGATACAACTCTTCCAGGGCGATGATCGCCGATGGTGCGCCTATCCCTGTGCTGCAAACTGTGACAGCCACGCCTTGGTAAAATCCGCCCATGCTGCGAAACTCACGGTTCTCCGCCAGCAACCGGCCATCGTCCAACAACGCGGCAATCCGATTGACCCTTTGTGGCTCACCACAGAGGATAACCCGCTCACTCACCTGCGCCGGAGACAGACAGATATGCGGCTGTTTATCGGCACTCATCAGCAAGCCTCCGCCGGACGACTGCCATTGTCTTTGGCGGTACGCATCCACTGACGGGTGCCGTTGGCGGCAATAAACAGCAGGATGATGTATTCAATCGATAGGGCATAAACCCCTTGGGCGGCATAGATGCCGACACTGACCACATTGATAAGTACCCAGAGGATCCAGTTCTCGACATATTTTCGGGTCATCAGAATTTGCGCCACCACAGACAGCACTGTCATCACTGAATCCCAGAAGGGGAAGGCATCCGGCTCCAGCACAGGCTGGGCCAGCCCGGCACCAAACAGGTTGAGCGTATCGACACTGACCTGGGCAAAGAGAGCAAATACCGGGTCGATATAGACAGTCATCAGGCCGATGCCCAGCACTGAAACCGCCGCGGTAAAGGCCAGTTTCTGCTTCGACAGCCAACGCACCTTAAGGGTGTCGCCGGTTTGCTGATCCGGCCGGGTCCAGGCATACCAGCCATAGAGATTGGCGCAGAAGAAAAACAGCTGCAGCAGCAAAATGCCGTAGAGCTGTATTTGATAAAAAATAATCGCAAACAGAGTTACATTAACCAATCCAAACAAATAGTTAATCGTTTTTTCCTGGCTGGCGAACCAGATACAGAGCAAACCAAATACTGTGCCCACGGCTTCAATCCATGACATGGCATAGCCACTGCCAATAGGAATGTTCACCAGGGTATTATTGATATCAAACCAGGCGGCAATATCCATCATCTATTCCTTGCATTATTGTGTTTTGCGCCCATGTAAGCAGATGGCAAAGCTCAAGTTAAGGACATTTGTCCACCTTGGCTGATTTAAGTCACAGCACACAATTATTTGATCTCTTCAGCACGGCGTCCATGCCGGTCACAGAGGTTCACAATAGAGTTTTTCCACTTTTGGGATTCGCTTTTTTCGATTCGGCAACATTGGGCGCCATGTAACATTTTGGTTAATTCACTCAAGTCAGATGTGACTCAGTTCACTTTCCCCTGTTAGGTATCCCGCCATTATTCGGACATACCTTGGAAGCACTTACCCAGCTATGAAAGATATAAAACGACTGGACTATGAATTAATGCAGGTGCTTATCGCCATAGATGAGCATAGAAATTGCCAAAATGCAGCCCATGCATTGAGGATTAGCAATTCTGCTATGAGCAGGTACCTCAAGCAGCTCAGAGAAATTTTTGATGACACCCTGTACATCCGCCGTGCCAGTGGTTTTATTCCCACCCATAAAGCAAGTCAATTACTGCCCATGATTAGGGAGTTGTGTCAGCGCTATCAGGAGTTGGAAAATCAGTTCACCGAGTATCAACCGGCCAAATCACGGGAGCACTTTGTTATTTCCGTTTACGATGACTTCAGTCCGATTATTCACAAAATACTCAATAATAAGGTGCGCCCTTTCGCTCCAGATATGAGTTTTGATATTCGAATTCTTTCCCACGAATACACCACAGAACTGGAAAACGGCAATATAGATATTGCCGTAATGTCAGAAAGTTACACCGGCGCCCATTTACAGGGCAATCTATTTGCCGAAGTGAAAAACTTGTATTTATTGGGCAACCGTAAACATCCTTTCTTGCAGGATAATGTGCAGGTGACTTTGGAAGACCTGTTCAAATACCCTTATTATGAGATGGATAATTTCTGCGATTTACCCGAACCTTTAATTGTCTCGGCAGCCAGACGGCGCAACCAGGATTGTGTCATTGCCGGCTCTACCGGGAGTCTGGCCAGCCTCGCCTGTGTACTGCTGGATATGCCTTACTACTCCATATCCTGCAATCTATTTACCACAGATTATATCGCCAGCTTTCCCAATCTTATTTATAGAAAACTGCCCCTCGAAATAAGTCAGACGCTTTTAAGCGAAATAAACACCAACAGAGATATAGGCCATTATGTCGTGGTCAGTGATCTAAATAAATCACAGGCCAGAGACTGGCTTAAGGAGGTATTGATCAGAGAGCTGAAAAGCGAATGGAATAGGGGAAGGTGCAAATAAGTCCTCGTGGCCTTCTCTTTTGTAGAGAGCGGCTTACACAGCAATTGGCGTTCAAGGCATCTGACTGAAGGCATGCCGGGGCCTGTCAAAGTCGGATAACGCAGAAAGCCGATTACTGTGAAAGCCCCGAAGGGCACACATGAGGCTTGTTCGCACCTTCCCAGGAAAACCCAACTCATAACAAAAAGTCTCCCGGAATGAACAATGGCAAGAGTTCGCTCTTGTCAGGGGGAGCTATTACCTAAGGGATAACAAGATGAAACCAAAAATACTGAATATGGCCACATATTCGGCAGGGTTGGCTGCGCTCCTTTGTCTGCTGGGACAAGGGGTTCAGGCGGCAGACAGCTGCCTGAATTGTCACAGTGATCAAGCCAAATTACAGACGCTGATAAAGCAACATCAGTTGGAAAAAGAGTCGCTCTCCGTCGAGCAACAATCTCTGCAACTTTTGGTAAGCCAAACAGATATGGGCAGCCATGCCGAACTCGGCTGTCGCGACTGCCACAGCAAGGCCGACAAACCAGGGGGCAGAGCCTGGCACCCAGGCGTTCTGGCCGATCCCAGTGCCGATGGCGGCAGTGTCTGTGGCGACTGCCATGGTGAGGAGATGATTACCAACTTCCGCCACTCACTGCACTTCACTGTCAATGGTGTCGCCAAGGGCTTGATGGAAAGATTGCAGCAGACCCCAGAGCGGGCCCAGTTGTTTGAACAGATGCACAACGGTGAAGAAGGCTGTGCCAGTTGCCACGCAACTTGCGGCCAGTGCCATGTCAGTGCTCCCGACTTCGCCGGTGGCGGCCTTTTGAACAAGCACGCCTTTATCGGTACACCGGATCCGGTCAAAACCTGTGAAACCTGTCACTATGAAAATGCCGAGCAGCACAAAGAGCAAGATGTGCACGTCACCAAGCACAATATGAGCTGTATCGACTGTCACAGTGCCCAGCAGGAATTCCACGGTCGGGACATCAAGCAGATCCCCGAAGGCAGACTCTACAGCGAAGGCCCGGACAGCAACAAAACCGGCCCTTACGAGCAGACTCAGAAACGCGACATTATCGTGGTGAAATGTGAAGACTGCCACCAGGATAAAGTCGCCGATCACACCGAACTTCTGAGCGGTAAGGCATCGCCCATAGATCACAATGCCAAGCTGAAGTGTACCGCCTGCCACACCCAGCCCTACAGCAACTGCTTCGGTTGCCACCAGGACGACACCTTGTCTGTGGGCAACTGGCAGAGTCTCAAGACAGCCGAGACTCCGGAGCAGAACATCAAGCTGGGGCTCAGCATAGCCAATGATAAAAACAGCAAGCTGATCCCGCTGAGCCATTCGGCCGGGATCAGTATCGATGCCGGGGTCAAGGTGGATCTCAAAGATCCGGCCACCAAATCCTATTGGGTGCCCTTTTCTACTCACTTTACCGCCAAGAACCCTCTGGCGACCAAGCAGGCACGCGAAAGTGGGCGCATGTGTGAAAACTGCCACAACACTGATGAGGATATCTTCCTCAAAGAAAGTGACGTTCATCTGGGAGAGACAGATCCCGTCTCCGAAAGCCAATGGATAGTCCCTAAAGAACGTTTACCCAAACACTGAGCCCAGGAGCCGAATATGAAACATAAGATGATAATCAGTTTACTGCTGTGCGGTCTTGGCAGTATGCAATACGCGCAGGCCCAGGAAGGCGCCTTTCAGACCTCAGGAGTGATCATGGGGCTGAGCAACTATCTGTGGCGCGGCCTGACCATCAGCGACGACAAACCCTCACTGCAGGCCGATATCATGTTGGAACATGAGACAGGTTTCTATGCCGGGGTCTCCTTTGAAACCTATAGGTATCAAGGCGATGAAGGCATAGAAAAAGACTATGAAATCGACTACTACGCGGGTTACTACCTGACGGTCAACGACGAATTGGGCTTTGGCTTCAATGCCATGCGTTACACCTATGGCGACAGTCACTCCAATCTCGAATACACACTGTCCATGGACTACAACAGCTTAAACTTGGCGCTCAACTATGATCAGGACTTTGAAACCTGGTACAGCGAGGCCAATTATGCGCTGCCGCTGGCACAATATGGCGAGCTGGTGATCCATGGCGGCTATTACTTCGATGCCGAAACCATGGGCTTTGAAGATAAGGGGGAACTGCAAGACAGCGCCTACGATCTGGCGCTGCGCTACAGCTATCCCCTGTTGTCACAGTTGGATCTGCTGCTGGAAGCCAGTTATCAGGAGTTTGAGCACGACCACTATATGATAGGACTCGCGTTCAACTTCTAATCAAACTAGTTAACGACTAATTCCTCACCATAATAATAATTAGCAACTCCCAAACTCTTGCCCCGCCCCTGCAGCGGGGCTTTTTTTAGGTTCATACTAGCCTTCCGGGTAATGCACCGGCTTGATCAGACACATGGCGAGCATTTTCTCGGCGCAATAGGCGGCGCGCAGATAGTCCCGCGCTTTAGCTCCCTTAAGGTTGTGACTCAGCGTCATCAGCCCGAGACGCTCGGCCCTTTGCGCCAATGTTGGCCTTGGTGTCGGCAGGCCATCGGCCAGCTCATCCAGCACCCCATGCAGGGTTTGCTGCATCAGGCCAAGGCGCGGCTGCGGCGCCTGGGGTGCTGACGGCTCGGCCAGCGCCTGCGCGAGTAGTTGCTGGTCGCCGGATTGGGGCAAGGTATCGAAAAAGAGGCTGAACCAGTTATTGAGCAGCAGGGACACAGGCCGCAGGTATAAGTGGCTGGCGGTGCGCTCGATGCGCGCCACTATCAGCTCGGGTACCCGCTCGCCCAGCAACTCCAGATTGGTCACGGCTCTTTGACTCAACTTGTTGTAAGGCAGCGAGAAACTCAGCAGCGCCCGCTCCCTGTCCCAATAGTGCAATTCCATACACTGACTGGCCTGATTGAAACCACTCAGGTAGAGACCGCTCGGCCGGAAACACAGGTACTCCTGTTGCCAGTCTATTTCGTCGGCAACAGAGAGACTCACTGGCTCCAGCGGTTTGGTCGCTGGGTAGACCCGGGTATCCTGCAAACGCCGCAGGCGCCCCCAGGCATTGAGTTCGGCCTGAGCCAGGGTTTGGGTCTTACCCTGCCACCCCAAGGCCGACGGCGCGCCTGCCAGCATGGGCAGACCGCGAAATACACTGGCATAATCCAGCTGCTGCTCGGCTTTGGGGCGGCTCTCGGCCAGGGTGATAAAACGCCCCTGCTCATCCTGCAATACCTGAGTCACACCATGGGCGCCCCCTTCGCTCTGCCAAGGAAAAGCGCCCAGCCCCAGCACCTGATCCGGCGCTTGTTGATAGGGTCTTTGCGTCTGTGGCTGGCTGCCTTCCAGAGCCGCCAAGGAGCGGGCCAGACAGCTGAGCAGCAATTTTCTATCCCTGACGCCTTGGCCCGAGACATATTTCTCCAGCGTGCCATGCAGCTGTTTCAAAGCGGTCAGTGGCAGATTTTGTCTGTCCATGGGCACCAGCAGGAGTTCCAGCTCTACCAGGGACGAGGGTCGCAACCTCTCGATGCCGAGCTCAGTCATCTGCTCCAGCAACTTAAGGCAACGGCTCTTTAACTGATCGCGGCTCTGCTGCCCCAGGTACTGCAACTGCGCCTGCTCATCGAGCAGCCATTGCGGCCATTCAAAGGCGATGGCCTGCTCACGGCAATAGAGCCAGACGGCGAGCAGCGCATAACACTGCGCCTCTTCGGTGCAGATAATATCCTGCAGTCCCTGTACACGCCGAAAATACAGCTGCTGCCCCTGCAGTACGACGCAGACTGTGCCTTGCGAAAGCTTAATATCCGCCGCCCAGCGGCGCTGACTCTGCTGGTACAGGCGGCGAACCTGAGCCTTGCCGGCATCATTCAAAAGCTCGGCCAGATGGAGTTCCACCCGGGGCGGCTCTTCGGCGCGAGTCTCAGGGGATGCAGGCTGCTCCAGCAGATAAAGCGCCGCAGCCACTATGTGTTTACACAGGCCGGAGGCGCCGCAATCACAGCGACTGGCGAGCGGGTTATCCCAATCCAGCAGCCCCTTTTGCCCTTCAAACTCAAAGCCATAATCCAGCATCTGCGGCTGGCTTTTCTCCAACGCCTTGCGGGCCCGGCGCACCAAACCTGCACTGCCGAGGCTGGTGAGTATGGTTTCATTCATCGGCGTAGCCCCATAGTCAGCGCCAGCCATTCGGCAAAGTTATCCGGGCTGAGTGAGCCTATCTCCATCCCCAGGCGCTGCAGGTTATCGGTGCTAAAAGTGCTATAGAAAGGCTCGGCATCGTGATTCATGGCGGTCATCCCCAGCATCTTGATACCACTGTCTATCATCCCCTGGGCCTGGGCCAGCAAGGCCTGCATCGAACCGCCCTCTTCAAAGTCGGACACGGTTGCCACCACAGAGCGCCCCGGCTCGGAGCAGAGTTGCTGACAATAGCGCCAGGCCTGGGAGATTAGGGTACCGCCGCCCAACTGGCAATTCAGCAACACTGACACGGGATCTTGGGCCTGCTCACTCAAATCCACCACTTGGGTGTCGAACACCACCAGCGACAACTTCACCGCTGGCAAGCGGGTCAGGATCCCGGCGATCACTGCCGAGTAAATCAGCGAAGTCGCCATGGAGCCGGACTGATCTATGCAGAGCACTATGTGCCAGGGCAGTTGGTGCTGCTGACGGGCATGAAAATAGACCCGCTCGAAACAGACCTTCTCGCCATCAAAATGCTTGAGGTTGCGGCGAATACTGGTCTGCCAGTCCAGATTGGCCAGCCGTTTCACCGGACTGTGGGCCTGGCGGTTGAGCCTGCCACTCAAGTTGTTGATATAGGTCGGCCGCAGGCGACGCAGCAACTCCTCGACCACTCCCTGAATAATCCGCTCTACCTGTTGCCGAATGGCCGGCTTGTGATGGGCATTGAGTTTCAGCAACTGCTTCAGCACCCCCATACTGGGAGTGATCTTTTCCAGCACCTGCGGCTGCTGCAACACCTGATGCAACCCAAAGCGCTCGACCGCATCTGACTGCAGCCTGTCGTTGACCGAACGGGGAAACAGGGTCTCCGCCGCCTCCAGCCAGTTGGTCACTGCCAACTCGCTTTCCCCCAAGCCAGCGCTTACCTTGAAGCCACGCTGCAGCAGGCCCTCCTGATAGAGCTGCTGCAACACCTCATCCTGTTGCTGTTGCCGGGAGCTGAGACGGGTATCAAGCGCGTTGGCATAGCGCCCCAACACCAGACGCCAGCGCGGCTTCAGTTGCTCATCCATTGACTCAATCCTTGTTGCTCCAGGTCACTGCGCAGCTGCCGCTCCAGCGCCAGCCCCTGTTGAAAGTCCTGTTCAGATATCCCGTATTGCAACCAATTCAGGCCATTATCCCACTGATTCAGCTGCAGCAAACGGCGGCAGAGCTCATCCACCTCTCTGGCATCCAGCGCGCAGAACAAGCCCCTCATGGCCGGTAGCTTATCGATAAACTGTGCCTCACTCAGCTCACTGAGCCAGTGATTCAGCATGGGCAACAGGCCATGGTCTTGCCGCAACCAGTGCGGCACCACCTTAAGCAGCGCCTCAATCACAGGGAAGGGATCGTTTTGCAGCTGCAACTGTTGCAGCAGTGGCGCCGGGTCCAACTTGTCCAGCTCGATAGCCAAGGCCTGCAGGACAAAATAGAGCACGGGTCGATGGGCGTTATGGCTTGTCAACCAGCGCAGTCTGTCACGCCAGGGAGACTCGAGCTCGTCCTGATGCAAGACTGCTACGCTCTGCAGATCCAACAGTAACTTCAGCGCCTCTTGATCGCTCAGGCGGTTGATTGCCGGTAAATGAAAGCCGACCTGATGCCATAGGGCTTTTTGGTAAGCCAGCAGCTCAATATCGGCAAACAGTGGATGATGCGCTGCCGCCAGCAAGGTCATAAAGCTATTGGCCAGTTGCTGAATGTCGCTGCATTGGCTTATCTGCTGCGCAATGGCATGGGCGCTCAGCTCTTCCGGCATCCCCAGATGCAGTGCCAACACCAGTTTTTCCACCAGTTGCTGCAAATCTTCCTGGGGCAACTCACTGAGCCGCCGTTTCACCACCAGCTCGAGACGCAGCCCCAGGCTGGATTTCTCGGCCAGAGCCACTTCCACCGCCGGAGTCCAATGATAGTTCCAATGTTCGTGGCGATGGTTGAACTTCAATTGCCGGATGACCGGCATACCATTTTGCGGCCTGGCAAAACCACTGCCCACAAACAGCAGCCGACACAGGAGGCGACGGCGCTCAATATGCTTGTCCGTCATGGCGTAGAGATCGAAGTGGCAGCGTCCAGGTTTATCCGTCTGCAATCTGGCCTTGCGACATAGCGCCAACACCTCTTCCACCAGCGGTAAACTGGGTTGGTCGGCCGGTAACTGCCCCAGGGCATCGCCGCTGAGCACCTTTTGCCAGGGTTCGAGTGTCGATGCCGACAGCTGCTGTTTAATCAGGCAGCTGCCCAGAGAATCCAGCAGATCATAGCTGCCGGGGCGCGCCAAGCCACGCAAACTACAGAGGGCCTGCAGATGCTCAAAGCAGTTTTTCTTATAGATCAGCGGCAATTGCGGCATCTGCTCCAAGAGGTAGAGCAACCAATCATCGGCGTTCAATTGCCGCTGCTGAAACTGCCAGCGACAGAAGGCCGGATAAGGCATACCGGCGCCGTAGCCTTTGCGGGCGTCCAGCAAGGCGTCACTGAAACGGATCACAAAGCTGTCTTGCGTGTCATCGACGACGATCGCCTCGGCCTCGTCGGCAAAGTTAATCAACGCCGGGGTATGAAAACCACCTGTGAGCACGGCCACTCGCTCATAGCGGCGGCGGGCCGCCTTGATATGGGCCCGCATCTGGGTTTCACGGGCCAGATCGCCCATCTCTTCCAGGATGTCTGTGCCAAAGCAGGCACGACTGGCGGCGCAGAACAGTAATACCTGGGTAAAGAAGCTCTCGGCCGAGGCGAAATTTTGTTGTTCAAACAAACGCTGCCAGAGTTCGTCGGCATCCCGGCAGCCCAGTTGTTGCTGTAGGCGGCGGCTGTAGTCCGAGCTTAAAAAGCGGCTATCACTCCAGCGGTTGCTTACACCACCCTCCTGCGCCTTTTCATCCAGATCGATGAAGATCACCTCAATGCCCTGCGCCGTCGCCCAGCGCAGCGCCTGCCATTCGGGGCTGTTTTCGGCCAGAGGGTAGTAGCTGCCACTCTGATAGATGGCAATGGGCGGCACCACAGTATCACGCTGCAGTAGTGACAGATGGCGGATAAAACTGCCGGGGGCTTCTATTAACACAGCCTGGGGCTGCTGGCGCTGCAACTGCTCCAGCGCCATGGCGGCGCAGGCGGGGCTGTGATGCCGCAGCGGCAACCAGCACACCCCGGGATCGGCCGCGGCGGCCTTGAGGAGTTCGCCAAACTCCTCTCTAAGGAGCATCACCTCATCCACAGCGCTTTTCCTGCCTGGAAGAAGGCTTGCCAGCCCTGGCGCTCTCGGGCGACCACATCCATGTAATGAGCTAGCTTCTTCACATCGTCGGCCTTGTCCTTGATTAGCGTGCCGTGCATCTGCTGCACCAACTGGGCGGCACTCATGGGCTCTTGCCAATAGAGGCTGTGCAGGGCGCAGCCATGCACTATATTAACCGCCTCGGCCGTGGACAGAGTGGCATCCATCGCCTGCGGGCCGACGGTACTGCGAAGGTCGTGAAATACCCGCACCAGCAAGTCCACCAGCGCTTCATCCAACTGCACCTGTTGGCCGCTGTCCGCCAGACGTTGGCTCACCTGAGCCAAAATCAGCTGGCGCTCCAGCAGAGGATCGCTGAGCACAGGCACTGTCTCGAAGTTGAAACGGCGCTTGAGCGCGCTGGACATCTCGTTGACCCCACGATCCAGCAGGTTGGCGGTGGCTATCAGGTTGAAGCCGGGCTTGGCCTGAATCGAGACGCCCAGCTCGGGGATACTGAGGCTTTTTTCCGACATCAGCGAGATCAGCACATCCTGCACCTCCTGCGGGCAGCGGGTGATCTCTTCGATACGCACCAGCTTACCCTGCTCCATCGCCTGATAGACGGGGCTTTTCAGCAGGGCTTCCAGACTGGGGCCACCAGACAGCAACAGGGCAAAGTTCCAGCTGTACTTGAGCTGCTCCTCCGTAGTACCTGCTGTTCCCTGAATGAGATACTCACTGCTGCCGCTGATGGCGGCGCTCAACAGCTCAGAAAGCATCGACTTGGCGGTACCGGGTTCACCGACCAGCATCAGGCCGTTGTTGCCCATCAGGCTGACAATGGCCCGCTCCACCAGGGCATCTTCCCCGTAGTATTTGCGGCTGATATCAAGCGCCGCATCGCCGCAGATAAAACGTCGCACCGCCCCGGCCGACATGGCCCAGCCCGGCGGAATAACCCCCTTGTCGGCCGCCATCAAGCGTTGCAATTCATCCTGATAACGCTGCTCGGCATGAGCCCGAATGACTTGTTCCATCCTGTTTGCTTCTCCTTATTGGCTGCCACCAGTAAGAAAGCAGCCTAATCCATCCGTTATCGACCTTTACCAGGGCAGTTTCGATTCCCAGTCCGGATCTGCCACACACTTGTCGCCGACTTCACGATAGTCAACGGCGATGGCATTGAGCAGGTTGACCGGCACCTCGGCCAACGGCAGTTGACGGTAGCGGGCATAACGGCCGCGGGGATTGGTCCGCTCCATGACCTTGATGTCATAGATGGCGGCGGCCTCGTTTTCTTCCGGCACGCAGTTACCGCTGAAGCCGAACTCCACTCTCAACCCCAGGGTATCGAAACGCTTGAAGTAGTGATCAAAGAAACCGCCGTCTTCCGCTTCACCGCGCTGATAACCTTTCTTGGTCAACAGGCCACGCAGGGTATAGCAGTCGGTCATCCGGCCGCGCAGGTCATTGAGTGCCTCCTGGCCTTCAGTCAACGTCACTTCGGCACTTCGCAGTTGCTCGAACAGCGGCTTGACCTTGTAATCCTTGAGATGTGAACGCCAGGCATCCAGCGCTGCCTCCGGTAACAGGTTACCGCTCACCAGGCGTATACTCGCCGCAGCGGGCAGTTGCAGCTCTTCATCGTCAATATCGATAAAGACACCGTCTTCCGTGGGTCTGAAGGTTTGCCATTGACCATCAATCTCCACCTGCCAGAGGGTGCGCTGCAACAGGCGATACATGACCGGATGCTGATGCAGGTATTGCTGCCAGTCTGCGGCGAGCCAATGCCGCTCTGTAACCATGGCCTCATACAATCTGGCACTTTGCTGTTCAACCACCTGCTTGAGTTCTTTCTTGCAGTTGCTGAACCATTTTTTCACTTCGGCAATATCGCCTTCGTTGTCTGTCTGCCGAGGTTGTGGCAGGCTCTTGAGCAGCTTGCCCTCTTCGTTGAGCAATCTCAGCTTGAGGTCGTCCCCGAGTGCCAGCGCCAAAGTACGGCTGCCGAATTCAAACGGGCTGGGCTGGGTCAGATGTTCGAGCCCGGCCGTCTGCACAGTGCGATCCGCCAGCTCATCCTGAGTCCAGCCGTTACGGGCCGCAATTTGACTGACTTGCGCCCGCGCCAACTCCTGCACCGAGTTGGTACGATAACGCCGCGAAATACTCAGCAGAAACTGAATCGCCACAGGATCGTCCGAGTTGGCCAAGGCCTGCAACATGGCCTCTATCTGTGCCCGCCGCTCATAGCGCTTCTTCATAAAGGGTTGGATCATGCCCAGCAGGGTTTGCGCATCGCCGCCAGCGATCAGGGCCAACATCCCCTTGTCTTTGATGGCCGAGCCCTGGAGCTCATTCTTTTTCTCGGCAAAGCAGGCCTGAAACGCATCCTCAAGGGTCTTGTGTTGATACTCCTGACCCCAGTCGTATTTGGCCCAATGCTGATAAGATTGAAAGGTCTGCTGCTGATGCGCCTTGGCATATTCCAATGCCTCATCATCCGAAGGACCACTTGTATCCTGGGCGATAAATGCCGCCAGAATAAAATGCCCCAGGCGCTGACGGCTTTCACTATCCAGCAGCGACAGATAGTGACTCAGCAATGGGTTGCCCTGAGGCTGCTTGAGTTTCACCGCCAAGACTACCCACCAGAACACAAGTTCGGGTTCGACCGGGCTGCCGTCTTCAAAACGGCATGCGAGCAGCGATTCACGCGGGAACCAATCCATGGACTTGGGTGGCGCCTTTTTAAGGCCGGCCTTGGCTTCAGCCAGCAGCGCTTCCTTGCCGAGAAACTGGCTGATATCGGCGCCGGTTTGCAACAAGGCTTCCAGCAACACTACCCGGGTTGGCATATCTTTCTCTTTATTCAGCGCCTGGCTCAATGCCTCCTGCGCCGAAGCCGCCTTGAGACGACCCAGCCAAGTGGCGGCCAGCACCCGGTTATCCTTGCTGCCGGAGGCCAGCTCGGGAGTGATAAGGCTGATATCGGCGCCGTGGCGTTCGGCGCAGTACTGAGCCGCCGCCTGTATAGCTTTGCGGCCATTGAAGGCATGTTCATGAACCTTCCTTTGCCAGTGTTGCGGCAGCTTGGGAAATTCGGCCAGAATCGCCAAGGTCTGTATCAATACCTGATTGGCATCGTGTCGATAGGTTCCATTGAGCACCCGGCCATTGAGACCATGCTCTATATAGTCGGGGTTTTCGGCAAAGAAGGGCCAGATCAGCAGTTGTTCACAGGCGGCCGGCAACCAGTCATCTTCCCGGCCTTCGTAGCCAAACAGGGCTTCAATCAAGGCCGCGGCGGGTTGATTCTCTTGGTTGCACAGGCTCAAGAGTTGTCGTAAATCCGTCATCCCCTGCAGACTTCTCAGAATATGTTCCTGACCCAGCATATGCTCCCAGGAATGGCAGGAGAGCTCATGGCGTTCCATCCGCAAAATCAGCCTTAGACAGGCCTTGGGGTGTTCGTCGAGATCGGCGTGGCTGATCAGAGAATAAAACCCTGGCAGAGATGATTGCCGGCCTCTTTCGAGGTCCATCAGCGCCGCTTGCAGCTTGGTACTGCTGATCTGCTGCCACTGCTGCAGACTTTTCCGGTAGTCGGCCAAAAAACTTTTTAGGTAGCTGGGGGCATCTGGGTGCTCCGCTGCAGCAATATCTTCTTCGAACTCTTTGATCTCTTTAGCCAACTGCTTTTCACACAGACCGAGCCATTCTTCAGGCACTTTGACGTTATTATCAATGGCCGCAACGGCCGGAATGTCCCAGCTGAACGGCTCACTCTGTTGCTGCCGGGTCGTGTTATCCAGCATTTTCGCCAGTGCCGTTTTCACCGTGGCGGATTTCTCTTCACTGTGCCAGCGCTGCAGCAAGGGCGTCGCTTCAGGATAGCGGCCGGCCACAACCAGCCAGTGGCCACGGGTAGCCGCCTTGGCCGCCGGAAATTCCCGCTCCAGAAACGCCAGCAGCTCTTGTTGCGAGCTCTTTTTCAGCAGTTTCAGGGCCTCTTCACGGACAGTCGCCGAACCATCGGCGGCCAACGCCATGACCAGCGGCAGCTGCGCCGGTGACAGGGTCTGACAGGCTTTATTAAGCAAAGCACAAAAGGTTTCACGGCCGCTGAAATGCAACTGTTTCAACAGCTGCAGATATTCAGGATCTTCACTGAGCTTGAGCCAGTCGGTTCTCTTCCTCAGCGCGGTGCGGAAAGTATCGTGATAATAAGAGTCAGAACCTTCAAGAATAAAGGCTTCCAGCTCATGGGGCGGGTGTTCATATTGCGCGACCAGCGAGGCCAGATAGTCACGACTGGGCAGATCTTTGCCCGCCAAACGGCAACCGTAATACTCTTCCGCCAACTCTTTGAACAGCATCAGCACGCCATTGAGCCAACCGCTCGAGCTGTTTTGCACGCTGTAGATGCTTATGTCGGGGTTGCAGGCATGACACACCAAGCCGAGACGGCGCATAACGGCCGCTTCATTACAGGCACCGGTTGCCACAAACCGGTTAATGGCATCACGGGCCTGAACCAAGCGTTCATCATTTTGTCCGTAACCATAGGAAACACCCGGCCGCGCCAGTGTTTCTCCGGCACTGAGCTGCTGGAGCTGCGACAGACACGCCACAGGTTCACCGCTCAAAATATACTGACTGACGGCTTGTGCCAAACCGGTTTGCTGCTCGTCGATAATCCGGCAAGCGTCTAGCAGTAACTTGTCTGTATTGGGGCGGGTGAGGGCTTCAAGCTTGTTTTTTAATACGTCCAACATCTCTCATATTCCTTGAGTCATTAGCAAATATCTCTTCCTTCCCCCAATAGCAGACATTCAGTAAACACCTGCTTAAGCCGGCGGCCGAGCCTCCTTTTCGGACGAGGAAGGGCAATTCTAACGGAAACGCAAAAATAATATCGCTTATAAAACACTCAGTTACAGTTCGATGCCACCAAGTGTGATCTGCCCTCCCCCGGGATGACGCCATATTACCCATAGAGTGCGATTGATTGGCCAAAGCCGCCAGCGGCTTTGGTCACGCCAACAGCAAAATCAGTGATATCCGGCAAGGGGTCATGGTCAATGTCTCAAACCTTGTTTAAAAAACAAGCTAGCTAAAGATTGCAAATAAAAGTTACCAATGGTAACTTTGCGCTTGTTACCATGAGTAACTTATTCAGCAAAGTGTCGGTGAATGTTGTTTCAAGGGTATCTGTTTCAAGAGCATCCGTTTCGAGGCCGTCCGTTTCAAGGACAGGCAAAGCAGCCGACCGGCACAGCTTGGTATTTTTTTGCCGTTGCGCCCTAGCCGTAAACGGCCAATAACAGCAACAGGAGTTTTAGTGTGGAAAGGTTAACCAAGTGCACTCTGGACAATGCCGATGAACTGGCCAAACCCATATTGCAGGAGATCAAGAGTCGTTACGGCATGATCCCCAACTTCTATTCGGCTCTGGGCATAAATGGTGCGGTCATGAAGGGCTATCTGGAGTTTGAGGCCAATCTGGAAGAACACAGTCTGCTGAGCCTGGCCCAACGGGAGATGATCTCTCTGGCGGTTGCCAACTATAATGGCTGCGAATACTGTGTCAGCGGCCATAGTTTTTCCGGGAAACGTGCCGGACTCAGCCCCGATGCCTGTATCAAGGCGCAGCAAGGCAAGGCCGATAACAGCGAAGATCAGCTGCTGCTGGATGTCGCCCTGGCACTACTGCAACACAGAGGCAAGTTGCCTGACTCCTTGCTAACGGCCTGTCTGGATGCCGGGATCAGTGAGGCCAAGGTGATGCAGGTCTGCGCCTGGAGTGGTCTGAATAACTTCAGCAACTGGGTCAACAATACAGTGCAGCCGAAAATCGACTTTCCAAAGGTTCCACTGCAACCCTATACTGAGTGACAAAAGAGAAGCGACAATGCGATGCATTGCCGCTTTTTCAATTTAAATTCAATCAGCTATCTGTGGGGGATACGTGAAGAAGAGAATGTTCAAAGATCAACGCCGGGAACAGTTGCTTGAAGTTGCCTGTGAGATTGTCCGCGAAGCCGGTACCGATGCGCTGACCTTGAACACTCTGGCTCAAAGAGCAGGAGTAACCAAGCCTTTGACCTATCGCCACTTCACCACCCGACAAGGATTGTTGGCACAGATGTACCGCCACTACGACAGTCAATTTGTCGAGGCGGTGAAACAAGCCGAAGCGGAGCAAAAAACCTCACTGGCAGAGCTATGCACTCTGGTCTGCCGTGCCTATCTGGACTGCGCCGTACGCTGCGGCCCCGAGTATGAGGCGATAGTTGCGGCGCTGCGCGGCTATCCCGAGTATCAGAATATCACCACAGATATTCGCGACTTCTTCACCGATTTCTACAGCGAACTCTTTGCCGATTACCTCAATTTGCCAACCCCACAAAGTAAACTGCTGTGCTGGGCCATACATGGCGCCATCAATGAAGTCGCCAGTGCCGTGGCCTGCGGCCATGCCACACCACAAGAAACAATAACCAGGCTAAGCCAACTGCTGCAACGCATGCTCGGCGCCGATAAGATCTGAACCCTGTAATTGGTGTTCAAAGCCGCAGCAAAAAGCAGTTCCCCGGCATACTTTCCTTTTAAAAGCGGGCATCCCTGCCCTGGCCTACCGTAAAGCGGCAGGCCTTAGACGCAGGCCAGGTAGGCAGTCCGGCCATAACCCAAAGCGGCTCTCATCTTCCACTCAAGGCGCGTCATCGTCCCATCAATCCAAGGTTTCCAGCTCCTCGTCACTCTTGAGATACAGGGCTCGATACAGGGTTGGCAATACCAGCAGAGTCAATGCGGTTGAGCTCAGCAGGCCACCTATCACCACCACGGCCAGCGGCTTTTGGATCTCACTGCCGGCACCGGTTGACATCAAGATGGGGATTAGCCCCAGCGCCGAAGTCAGCGCCGTCATCAACACAGGGCGCAGACGGCCGACAGTGCCTTCAAACACCGCCTGATCCAACGACTCGCCGCTGTTGCGGCGCTGATTGATTGAATCCACCAACACCACGCCATTGAGCACCGCCACCCCAAACAGAGTGATAAAGCCGATAGAGCTGGGCACAGACAGATAGGTGCCACTGAGCCAAAGCGCCAGCACGCCGCCAATCAATGCCAATGGCACATTGGCCATGATCAGTGCCACCTGCTTGATAGAGCCAAAAGAGAAGTACAGCAACAAGGCAATCAGCGCTACAGAGATAGGCACCACCATACTCAACCTTTGTTGGGCCCGCTGCTGGTTCTCATACTGACCGCCCACCATCACGGTATAGCCGGGCGGTAGTTGTACTTCGGGCACCAGGTTGTAGATATCTTGCACCACGGAACCCATGTCCCGGCCGGAGACGTTAGCCTGCACCACCACTCGCCGCTGCACATCGTCACGGCGAATATTGGGCGGCGCCATCTCTATGCTGACATCGGCCACTTCGCCCAAACGCACCTGAGCCCCATTGGTGGCCACCAGACGCAGATCGGCTATCGCATCCGGACTCTGGCGGAAACGGCTGGCCAGACGCAGGTTGATATCGTAGCGGGCGTTGCCGTCGATCACCTGACCGGCACTGCTGCCGCCTATGCCTGTGCTCACCAGCGACATCACCTCATCGACGCTGATGCCGTAACGTCCCAGAATCGCGTTGTTGGGCCGCACCACCAATTGCGCCTCGCCGGTGATCTGCTCAAGAGACACATCCACGGCGCCGGGCACCTGGGCCACCAGTTTCGACAGTTGCTCGCCTTTTTCCGCCAGCACATCGAGATCCGGACCAAACAGCTTGATGGCCAACTGTGCCTTGACCCCGGACAGGAGTTCATCGACCCGGGTCGCGATCGGTTGGGAAAAGGTCAACAACAATCCGGGGAAGACACTGAGTTTCTGCTCCATCAGGCGTTGCAGTTCGGCGCGGCTGTCTGCAGAAGCCCACTCATCCAACGGCTTGAGACCGATATAGATTTCAATATTGCTCACAGGCTCAGGGTCACCGCCCAGCTCAGGTGCCCCTATGCGTGACAGGGCATACTCCACCTCGGGAAACTCCAGCAGCAGAGCCTCAAGTTTGGGCGCCACATCCAGAGAGGTCTCCAAACTCGCGGTGGGTGCCAGGGTGACCCGCAAGTTGATGGTGCCCTCTTCCAGTTCAGGCACAAATTCCGTACCCAACCTTGGCAGCAGTGACAGGCTCATGCCCAACATGACTACTGCCACCAGCCCCACTTTGCCAGGCGAGGTCAATACCTTTTGCAGCAGCGGGCGGTAGGCCCGCTCAAGCGGTGCCAATACTGGGCTTTGCCGGAAAGTCACCCCCTTGCGGAACAGATAAACGGCCAGCGCCGGCACCACCAGCAGTGCCACCAACAGCGCCGAGATCATCGCGAGGATGATGCTCACCGCCATCGGCTGAAACAGCTTGCCTTCGACCCCTTGCAGGGCAAACAGCGGCGCAAACACCACTATGATGATCGCCGTGGCAAAGAACACCGGGCTGCACACCTCTTTGGCGGCCTGCCATACCCGCATGGCAATCGAACCTCTGTGATGATCTTCCTCACCATGATAAGGGTCTTCCTCGCCATCGCTGCGCTGCCGCGCCTGGTCTTGATGGCGCCTATCCGGTTCACTCAGATGTTTGAAGATGTTCTCCACCATCACCACCGAACCATCCACCAGCATACCTATGGCGATCGCCAAACCACCGAGCGACATCAGGTTGGCCGACATTCCCAGATAGCTCATCACCAGCAATGCCAACAAAATGGAGACTGGAATTGACAGCAATACCAGCAAGGTGGCCCGTACGTTGACCAGGAACAGTGCCAGGATCACCACGATAAACACAAAGGCCAGCAACAGGGCATCACGCACTGTGGTCACCGCCTTGGTTACCAAGTCAGCCTGATCGTAGAACACCTCGAAGGTGACCCCCTCGGGCAGCGCCTGGCTGATCAACTGCTCGCGCTCGGCGATATCATCAATGGTGGCCTTGGTGTTGGCGCCCATCCTCTTAAGCACCACCCCGGCAACCACTTCGCCCAGAGCCTTGGCTTCGCCGTGGTCGTCCCGACGGGTCATGGTGACGGCGCCGACTCGAATTTCACTGCCAAAACCCACCTCGGCCAAGTCAGCAACTGTAACCGGCGTGCCCTGGTATTCACTCACCGGAATGCGGCCTATGGCGTCCAGCCCGGCCTGGCCCGCAGGCAACAGACCATAGCCGCGTACCACGAGTTGCTCCTGACCATTGGGCATAAACCAACCGCCGGCATTGCGGTTGTTGGCATTCAGCGCCTGCTCCAGCTGTGACATCGACAGGCCATAGGCCAACAGCCGATTGGGATCGACCCTGACCTGATACTGACGCACATCACCACCGAAAGAGAGCACATCGGTCACGCCGCCAACCGGCATCAGCAGCAACTTCACCAGATAGTCATTGAGACTGCGCAGCTCATCGGCGCCGATATTACTGTCCGGCTCGGCTCGCAGAATATACTGATAAATCTGCCCAAGACCCGAGGTGTTGGGGCCGATTTCCGGCACCCCAACTCCGTCCGGGATCATCTCCTTGGCGGTGGCCAGCTGTTCAAACACCTGCTGGCGGGCAAAGTAGATATCTGTGCCTTCCTCAAACACCACAGTCACTATGGAAAGTCCGGTGCGGGAGAGTGAACGTACTTCTGTCACTGCAGGCAGTGAGTACATGCTGGACTCCACCGGATAAGAGATGAGTTTTTCCACCTCTTCGGCCGCCAGCCCCTCGGCCTCGGTATTGACAGTAACCTGCACATTGGTCACATCGGGAAAGGCATCCAGATTAAGCTTTGGCAGGGCAAACACCCCCACCACCAAAACAACAATCAAGGCCAGCAACACCAGAAAGCGGTTGCGGATAGCCCAATCTATTAACGATTGCAGCATAGTGCTTTCCTCAATGGTTGTGGATGTCGAAGCCGGACTTGGCCAACTCGGATGCCAGGAAGAAGGCGCCGGCGGTAACGACCCGGGTTCCGGGCTCTATGCCGGATACCAGGTTCATGCCGCGCTCACTGGCCAGCAGTTGCACCTCTTTGGCCTCAAAACCATCATCATCTTCGATAAACACCTGCCAATCGCCATCGCCACTGCGGCTCAATGCCGCATCCGGCAGCATCACACCTTCGCCGCGGGGATCGGGCAAAAACAGTTCGGCAAACTGACCTGCATGCCAACGCACCTGAGTGTTATCCAGCCGCGCCAGCACCCGCTCGGTGCGGGTCACGTTGGACAACTCATGGGAGCGCCCTATCACGCTGGCGCTGACACTGCGATCGCCAATCCGCACCAGAGTCTCGCTGCCTTCACTCAAGCCTTCGGCCTGCGCCGGAGTCAACTCGGCGGCCACCCACAGCGAACGCTCATCGGTCAGTTGCAGCAGTTGGCTACCGGCGCCGAGCAACTGTCCGAGGCGCACCTCATCCTGCTGCACCCGACCATCTATGGGTGCCAACAGCTGATACTGGCCTATCTCCTGGGGACGGCTTTCCAGCGCCTTTATCTGTTGATCCGTCATCTGCAGCGACTTGAGAATGGCGCGTTTTAGACTGACATCGACCTGGGTCTGCAACCTGCGACTGGCACTGACGGCACTCTCGCTCATGCGACTGACCCGGCTCCACTCGGCGGCGGCATTGATATAGTCGGCCTGAGCCTGGGCCACGGCGGCGCCACCCAAGGTCAGCAAGGGCTCACCCGCCTTTACCTCTTGCCCCGGCACCACATGCCGTTCCAACACCCGCACTTCCAGCTGCGGCGTCAGCACCACAGTACGCTCGCGATCCACCAGCAAGGTGGCATTGGCGAAAGCGTTGAGGCTAAAGCCACCGACGCTGACCTCTTGGATCTGAATGCCAGCCAGTTGGCGTTGTTCACTTGAGAGCTGCAGCGCCTGATGCTCATCTTCATGTCCATCTTCGGCGGCGACAGTCAGGGGGCTGGACAGCCCCAACATCAGCGCCAGTAAAGCGGCCTGCAGCCGTGGGTATTGTAGAGTCTTGTTCATTGTCCGGAACCTTAGTCTGTATGGGGCTGTCATTGGACATTCTCCTGGGATACGGCTATTTTCGGCAGTGCGCCGGGCAGTTGCCCCGAAGCGCCCATCCACTCGAGCCAACTTTGATAGAGGGCGGCTTCCAGTTCGAGACCGGCTTGAAAACTGCTGGCCAATTGCCGCCGACTGGTCAAATAATCGCTGGTGCTGAGATCACCGCTGCGCCAGCGTTGCCCCAAAAGCTCGGCCGCCTTGCGACCGGCCACCAAGGCTTGCTGTTGCCAGTCGAGCCAACTCTGCTTCAATCTGGGTAAGCTGTAGTTGAACTGTTGCTGTTGCTGTTTGAGCGCCATCTCAATGCTTTGGTACTGGGCGCTGGCGGCGGTGACCGCCTCCATTGCCGCCTTAATCGACTCGCTGTAGTCGTTACGCAACTGCAGCGGCACAGAGACCCCAATCCCCAGCTTGTTGTCGGAACCTTCCCTCTCGGCGTTAAGGCTGATATTGGGGTCGGCCGCCGCCTGGGCCTTGGCTTGATTGACTTGCAGCCGCGCCAACTCCAGTTGCAACCCGGCGCTGGTCAGTGTCGGCATGGGCACCTCGGTTGCGGGCAACTCTAGCCGGTCGGCGAAGCTGCCAAAGGGCAGCTCTGCCCGGCCAAAACGCGCCAGAATACGGGTATCGGCATCCAGCAGCGCCTTCTGGGCCAGCGCCAATTCACTGATGGCACTGGCCTGTTCCAACTCCATCAGATTCAGTTCCGTCTGGGACAAATCACCGACCTCGGCTCTTTGCCTGGCTATCTGCAACTGCTGCTCACCATAGTTTTGCTGCGCCCGCACGAACATCAACTTCTTCTGTGCCAGGCTCTGATCGACCAGGGCCTGCAACACCTCGGCATACAAGCGGGAACGTTCGATAGCGATATCACTCTCCAGCAACATCAACTGTGTCAGTGCCAATGCGCTGGCCGCGGCGCGCTTATCGCCCCAGTCAATGGTTTGGCTGAGTGACAGGCTGTAGGTGTCATCTTCCGGGGCATTTTGATAACTCAAGCCCAGCTCTGGGTTGTAGATGGCGCGATCGGCGCCCTTTGCCAGATACTGGGCCTCGCGGATCCTCGCTTCCTGAGCCTGAAACTCGGGTAAGGTTTTCATTCGCTGCATCAGTTGCTCGAGCCAAGCCAATGACACTTCAGACTCGGTGCCGCCAACGAGATAGGAAGTATCCGGCTTATCGGCGGCAAAAGCCGGTTGTGAGGCTAGCGCTCCCAGCCCCAATAGACTCATGGAGACTATAAATTTCAACATAAACTTTCCTTGGGAAAGACCTATATGGCCGCAATAAAATCATGTGGCCAAAGGGTAAACCTTAGAGTTAAATCTAAAGTCAATGGTTAATGCTTTGCTTGTTGAATCGAATACTGATCTAGAGTGCTGCGGCTATATCAGCCAAAGCGCATGAGATGAGTTAAATAGTCAGGATTAAAGCGGTTAAAGGCTCTGACTGCAGACAGCTCAAGGCAAGCGCCATGGAATACAGGCAAACTGTGCCTGGACACCACAAACACTGAAATCAGTCAATCAAGCTATTGGGGGGCGGTAATCCGGGGTGGAGAAATAGGGTTGGAAAGCGGACTCCAGACTCTGGGGCCTGGGATGCATCAAGGGAGTCGGGCTCTGCGCCAGAGTCACAGGCAAAGACAGGTGACCACCATGACATTGACAGTCGAGACAGAGATCAAACTGTTGGGATTCAGTATGAGAATGCAGATGACTGTGAGTAACACTGGAAATATCCATCCCGGATGATGTCTCTGACTCACAGGTACAATCGATACACTGGCTGATCACTGTGACTTCGGTGACAAACTTGAGATGAGGATGGTTACTCTCTTCCTCAGCCGGATTGCCCAGATGCAACTGATGCGCGCCAAGATTAGCGGCGCAAAATTGCAGCACCACCAAGGCGATAAGCATATGAGTCAATTTTCGGACAAATACAGTCAAGGATAATTCCGGTTAAGGGTAAAATGGCCCGTGCCCAAATAGACCTACAGGCCAAGATAAAGTTCAGTTATTTAAACACGCAATGCTTGGCGTAATCGGCCGCTTCATTGGCGCTCCAATCACCCTTGGGCTTTTCATCCATCTGCTTACACCAGGCTTCACTGCCCACTTCAGGGGCACAAGCGCTCAATCCAGCGGCAAAAGCCAGCGCCAGAGATGCTGCAAAAATTTTGGATAATGACATCGAAATTTCCTTATCTGAGTTACCTAATCGCCACAGAATAGCAGAATAACCGACTTTACCCTATAGGCGGTTTTGACAACTAGCAGGCCGAACGCTTGGCTATCCAACGAATAGCCTCGTCTTTATGTTCCAGCGGATACCAGGCCAGTTCAGCGCTGACAAAGGGCCCCAACAAGCGTACCGCATTGCCGACCCAGTCAGGGCCACCAACAAATACCAAAGCATCAAATGGAGGCAGTTGCACTTCACCGGCTCCCGAGAGTGAGGCCATCTCCCAGCCTTCCAACAATACATCTGCCTCTATGTAAAGACAGACCTGGCCCCACTCCTGACGGTAACTCTTGATGGCGGGACGCAGATATGTGCGGTAATCCTCGGCAGTGATACGGCCACTGGCAAACAAGCTGATCACGCCTTTGGCAATATCCGGAATTTGACACAACATAAGCAAAGCTCCATTGAACCTTCGATACCTGCTTATGGCACGGTATCTGATGACTATGGGTTATCCCGTACAGGAAGTTTAGTCTTACAAGACTCTACGCATTGTGGAGGAAGTAAACGCTTCCATGGGATGGTAATATAGCGACTGCCTCAAAAAACAGCTATTTTGCCATGATAAAGATCTCAAACCGTGTCCAAGTTTCAGAAAATGAAATCGAATGGCAATTTGTCCGTTCCAGTGGCGCCGGGGGCCAGCACCTGAATAAGGTCTCCACTGCGGCGCAGCTCATCTTCGACATCAAGACCTCATCGCTGCCGGACTTCTACAAGGAAAAGCTGCTAACCAAGACAGATCACCGCATTACTCAAAGCGGCAAGATCATTATCAAATGCCAACAAAGCCGCAGCCAGGACACCAACCGCCAAACTGCACTACAACAGTTTATCGAACTGGTCGCTTCGGTGAGCGAAGTGGCCAAGAAACGTATTCCTACCAAGGCCACCCGCGCCAGCCAAAGGCGCCGGGTCGACAGCAAAAAGCAGCGTGGTGAAGTGAAATCGCTGCGGCAGAACAAGATCCGCTTCTGATAAGACCAGTCTTGCCGCCGGAATAGACAATAATTGCTGGCAACTGAAAGGAATGTGCAGCGATTGTGCGGCTATTGGTCGACAAATTCGACAGCTTTTGCTGAAATCAGGGAGGCACAAATTCAAGTGCGGACTCTCCCTCAAGGCAAGGAAAACAATATGAGCAATCAGGCAAAAATACTCTTGGTGAATGGCCCCAATCTCAACCTGCTTGGTCGCAGAGAGCCGGAACATTACGGCCAGCTGACGCTGGAGCAACTGGTGCAGGGATTGCAGGACAAGGCGCTTGCCGCCGGAGTAAAACTGGAACATATTCAGTCCAATGCCGAATACCAGCTCATAGAAGCTATCCACAACACAGATGCCGGATTTGTGATCATCAACCCGGCCGCCTTTACCCACACCAGCGTGGCACTCAGAGATGCGCTGTTGGGGGTCGCCATTCCTTTCATTGAAGTGCACCTTTCCAATGTGCATGCCAGGGAGCCGTTTCGCCATCATTCCTTTTTTTCCGACAAGGCCAAGGGAGTGATAGTTGGACTGGGGCCAAAGGGTTATGAATTTGCCCTGGAAGCCGCCATAGAGGCGCTCAAACAAGGCTGAGCAGAGGAAGGTCCTGTCACCCTTTAGTACCGAGAATGACGATGGACATACGTAAAATCAAAAAACTGATCGAATTGGTGCAGGAATCCGGCATCAATGAGCTGGAAATTACCGAAGGCCAGGAAGCCGTGCGTATCCGCCGTTTTGGCCCACAACACCCCCAGGCCAGTTTCAGTATTGGTAATGACAGCGTGCAAGTGCTGGCGCCTGTGGCCGGTACCTTTTTACGCAGCGCCGGCGACCATGCCCAGCCACTGGTAGAGGTGGGCACAGAAGTTGAGCCGGGCACAGTACTGGGCTATGTGCAGGCGATGAAAGCCCTTAATCCGGTCAAGGCAGAACAGAGCGGCACAGTTAAAGCCATACTGGCACAAAATGGTGAAGCGGTAGGACTACAGCAAACCCTGTTTGTGTTGGACTAACTTTCCTCAATTTCAGCTTCACCCCATATTGCGGCTGAGTTGGCGCCGCTGCGTATATAAGGACTCCAACTGAGAGCTGATCTCCAACAATTGCTGCCGCTGCAGTTGCTGAGATTCGCTCAAAGCCTCGACGGACATCTCGGCCGCCAGTTTGGGAGCCAAATGCAGTATCTGCTGCTCAGCCTGAGTGACTGATTCTTGCTGTACTTCCTTGATAAACAAGAGCCTGAAGCAATCAAAAAATACAGATAACAACAGACCATCATCTATCTGTGTTTGGCTAAAACGGGGATCATCAGGCCGATAACTGATGGCTGCTACCAAGTTACACAGGGTGGTCAAAGAGGTAGCCCCACCGGACAACTCACAAACCGCAGGGCGGGTTGCCAGGGCCTTAGCCAAATGCTCTGCAAATTCGGCCTTCTGCCACTGAGCTCCCAAAGCATGAATAACACTCACCCCAGACTCCTCTTACCGAAACAATCTTGCAGGCATAGGTATGAGATTAAAATCCTCTGTCAGCTGCAGCAAAAAGTCCCTGGCCAGCAATGCAACTGCAAAATAAAACTCAGTTTGCGCATGCTCGGCAGCCAACTCAAGGCAGCGCTCCGCCCAAGGAAGAAGATGCTGTTGCAGTAATACCTGAGTAAAACGCACTAATCTCTGGTTATCCGGCTCTGCAGCCAAGCGTCCAAAACTGGCATCCAACACGCTAAAGAACAGGCCGATATGATCGACAGGATCCCTTGCAGGTAGCTGCAAACTGACATCATGAGCCTGATAAAAATCCATCAACGCCAGAGTGCTTCTGTCGTTCAACACTTGCTCTTCACCCAAATAAACAGAACCATAAGGTACGGCTTTAGGTTCACCGGGACCGAAGAACAGTTGTCCATAGTCAAGTTGCAGATCCAGAAATTGAGTCTCGTCCCATTGCTGCAAATAGTTGGCCAGCGCTTCCCTACCGATCCGGTTACCGTCTCGACCAGCCAGTTCAGGCCAAGTCTCGGCAACTTGGTTGACCTTTAATTCGGTGATCAACTCAGATTTAGGGTAACCGTAAAGCAGATGATGCAGAAGACGTGCCATCCCTTGATATTGAATTAAAACTATATTAGACAAAGACTTAGACATCTTATCTCCTGATGGACAAAACAGGCGCCCATGGGCGCCTGTTTTCCAGTTACACCTCAGTAGGGTTAAGCACCTTGCCGGCACCACTTCCCGCAGGTTGACCATGGCGGTTTGCCTTAATGATCAGGTTAGGGGAAGTAATCGATTCACTGGGCAAGGGGGCGATATGACCATCACCGTCACCATACTTGGCGCGCAAGTTGTCCATGGTATCAAAGTCCAGTGCTCGCATTGGGCAGGACTCAACGCAGACAGGTTGGCGCCCTTCAGCCAAGCGTTCATGACAACCATCGCATTTGGTCATCACTTTACGCTCTCTGTCTATCTGTGGTGCGTCATACGGACAAGCTCTGGCACAGCTTTCACAGCCAATACACAGAGACTCTTCGACATGTACCAAACCATCTTCACGACGCTTGTGCATAGCGCCGGTTGGACAGGCTTTGACGCACACAGGTTCACTGCAATGGTTACAGCCAATGGACATATAATAAGCAAATACATCCTGACTATAGGTCTGGGTATTGGGATCCACAGACCAGCTACCACCACAATATTCATAAACCCGGCGCCAGGTAACGCCTTTCAGGCTGGGGACGCCGTTTGCCAAAGGTTTATTATTGGCGCGCAGCAAATCCCCCTGACGGTCTTTGCAAGATACATGACAGGCCTTGCAACCAGTGCACTTGGTGGTATCGACATAAAAGCCGTATTGAGTAGATTGATTCATTTACAAGTGCTCCCTTACGCTTTTTTGATGAGCTGAACACGGTTGGTGTGTTGAGGGTTCCCCTTGGCCACCGGGCTTGGGATATAACGAGTCAGAGTATTGATGGCCCCACCGACATCGATCACTTTTCCGGACAGTCCAATACGGCCGTTGGCATCAGCCAGGTACCAGGCCCCTTGCCCCAATGCCACAACGCCTGGCGCCACTCGAGGAGTGACCCGAACCTTGACCTCAATGGATCCCCGCTCGTTGTACATCTCGACCACATCACCGGCTGTCAACTGATAGGCGGCAGCGTCGATGGGGTTAATCCACACGGCATCTTCCACAGCCTCACGTAACCAAGGCACGTTGTGGTAGCTGGAGTGGGTGCGCCCCTTGGTGTGATAACCGGCAAGTTGCAGCGGGAAGCCTGCATCTATGGCGTCCTGATCCTCATAACCATCCCAAGTCACCGTGTACTGAGGAATGGCTGTAATGGAGTCACCTTTTACCTTGTTCTGCTCCCAGTTTTTGGCGCGCCAAGCCAGCTCTGCAGAATAGATCTCTATCTTGCCTGAAGGCGTAGATAGCGCTTTACCACCATTGACATAGCTATCCAAAGCAACATATTTGTCACCCATATTCTTGCGGAATACCCCTATCTTCTGGGCTTCTTTATAGCTGGCTGGGAATGCCGGACTGACACCTAGGTTAGCGCTGGCACTCTTGGTTTTCTGATAAAGTTCTTCCAACCAATCAGCTTCGGTTTTGCCTTCAGTGAACAGCTGACCAACACCCATTTTCTCTGCGATCATGGCAGCGGCTTCATACATGGACTTGCAATCCCACATAGGTTTTACTGCAGCAGACATGGCGGTCAAATACCCAAGCGAACCTGAGGCATATGAGTCATTCACCAAGTCATTGGACTCCAGCCAACTGGTATCGGGCAGTATGATATCGGCAAACTTGGCCCCTGGAGTCATCCAGCAATCGCAGGAAACGATAAACAAGTCTTCAGCATCACGTAAAATACGCGCTGTGTTATTGATTTCAGCGTGCTGGTTCAGCAAAGAACTATCCGAGGCACTGAACACAAAGTGAATATTGCTGCCCAGTTTCTCATCAGGATCCGCAGTTCCGCGAATACCGTGAGTGCGTGCGGTAAAATTCTCACCGTTTTCAATCGCTTCGGTCCAAGTAAAGAAGGAGATAGCTTCCTTAACCGGGTTGGAACCCGTGGGAATACCTGCACGTGACATGCTGCTCATATAAGGCAGTTCACCATTGGACGCCCCCAGAGTACCCAGCTTACCTGTCAGTACAGAAAGCATATACAGGGCACGCATGCTCTGTTCACCGTTGGCCTGGCGGTTAACCCCGGCGCCGGCCACGATATAGGGAGCCTTGGCATTCATCAGATCTTCGGCCACCTGACGGATATAAGCAGCGCTGATGCCGGTAATTTTCTCGGCCCATTCAGGCGTGCGCGCGCCTTGATCGGCAAACTTACCAACCCCCATGATGTAATCATGGTAGTTATCGCTGCTGTCCATACAGGCCGCATATTCTTGCTTCCTGGCATCTCCACTGGCAGCGAACAATGCTTTTTGTTTCTCAATGGAGGCCGCGTCATACCCCACTGCATATTCATTGATAAAACCAAGTGAATTGGCATCTACCCAACCAGTGCTGATCATCTCGAAAGCAACAGCTTCGGCAAACGCTGCATCGGTTCCGGGACGAATAGGCAACCACATGGACTCTTTGCCCAACATAGAGTCGGTATAGCGAGGATCTATCATCACCACTTTAAGGCCATTATTCTTCATCAAGGCCTGCAGGTAGTCGTACCCTTCACCCGATCCGGATTGACGAATTTCACTGGGGTTGTAACCAAAGCCCATGAAAAAGTCACTGTGTTCCAGAGTTATGGTCGACGAGCCTTGAGTACTTCCGGTCCCGAAAGTGTGTTTGGCCGCTTCCATCTGCTGAGCCCAAGAGTAGTTGCCATAAGCGTTAAGGCAACCACCTACCAGGTTAAACAAACGGTTAAAACAGGCATTGGAAGCAAAACCATAATAAGCGCCTGAGCCATAGCTACGGAATACAGCCTTGTTACCATATTGGTTAATCACCCGCTGCAAATTATCTGCGATGGTTTGAGTTGCTTCATCCCAAGTGATCGGAACAAACTTGGCTTCTCCCCTTTCACCCACTCGCTTCATTGGTGTTTTCAGGCGATCCGGTGCATATGCACGTTGGCGCAACGAACGACCACGGGCACAGGCACGAATTTGATGAAGACCGTAGACATCTTCTACCTCATGATCTGTTTCTACCCGGGTAATAATGCCATCACGACTGAACACTTTAATCGGACAGTTGGAGCCACAGTTAACCAAGCAGGATGACCAGTTGATCTGCTCTTCACTGACAGGTGGCTTTGGCGGGACAACATTGGCGTCATCAGAGCTGGAATTACAGCCAGACACTGTTGCAGCGCAACCCAGGGCGGCACTCATTTTCAAGAAACTTCTGCGTTCCATTATATTTATCCTCACGATTTAAGTTTGCTCAAGGCAACAGGTAGCTGAAAGAGAACATCAGCTGGTGGGCGTTATAGTTATGATTCAATACGCCCAAAGTAGTCAGGCCGGTGACGGCATCAATACCGACATCGCTGCCATCGGTATCGAAGTAACGCTCGTACCGGTACGACACTTTCAGAGCCATGGCATCATTCAAGTGGTAGCGGCCGTATAGCTCAACACTGTGGTTAAAACTGTAATAGTCATCGTACTGAGCGCTTCCAATACAGGTTTCCCCCTCTGAATCGGCAAATTGATAGTCAGCCCCCAAGGTCAGACGCTCGTCCAGCAAACCGCTGTAGGCGATGCCTGCCCCTAGGTTAATAAAGCTGTCATCAATGTCGCTGTACCAAGTCGCGCTTTGGTCGCCACTCTGTTTCGATGCGATCCACTGCTGGCCGACGAAACCGTAAACACTCAGTTGTTTGCTCAACTGCATTGTCAGGTTCAGGTCATAGCCGTAATCACGGGACTCAGTAAGGCCAATGACTGTTTCTTGATAATCATCAAAGGCATAGTGACTGTTCAGGTCCAGCGTCATCCAGCTCAGCGGTGTGTACTGCAACCCAAGTTCCATTGCGGTCCGGCGTCGATCAGCCAGGTGATACTTACGCAACAGGCTCTGGGTTTCACTGGAGGTCAGCTCGGCCGCCTCATAGCGGCTGCCATCCCGTTCACCAAAACTGGCTTTCAGATCAAGCTTCAGCGGAGTGAAAAGCTGCATGCCCAGCTTGGCCCACAGGTTATGGTCGCGGGTTTCTTCCCGCTCACCATAGCTGCGCTCAAGCTGTTTGAAGTCGTAACCTGTCTGGAGTCGGTAACCCGGTGCCAAACGGTAGCTGGCATTGAGTTTCAGAGCATGACGTTCAGTATCCAGCAAAGGATTTTGCCGGATAGCGCCACTGACGGGATTGAATTCAAGCTGAACAAATTCGGCAACAGTAGAATCATTGTCGCGCTTGCGGTAATCCAATTGTCCACCCAGGCGCAAACGACTATTGACCAAGCTGCTGATGGCCAAGTTTGCATCCAGGGTATCTACCTGACCATCCCAGCTTTGCAGCGGGTTTCCCGTCATCTGGATCAAGCCTTCGTCCTGGATCATACGTCCGGCAATTGCCCGGCCGCTGATTACCGTGTTGCTCAGCCGGTACTGACCGTTCAGTGTCAGTTGATGGGCCTGATTGTCCGGTGCAGCGCTGTAAACATCACTGGCATAAGGCAGACTTAAGTTGTTGATGTCATTCTTGTATTGACTACCTTGATACGCCAATTCAGTAAACCAATCATCGCCGCTGAGCTGTAACCCGGCCCGCAACTTGTCGTTGCTCTCATCCACCGGCAAAGCGAAGTTGACCGGCCTTGGTGTCATCAAACTGGCACTGCGGTGGCCCTGTTTTTCCTCTCTGTCATAGCGAACATAGCTGCTCAGGTCACCGATTTGGGCCAATTGGCCGAAGTCATAGCGAAAGCCTATTCCCGCCTGTTGCCGCTCCAGTTCCAGATCCAGGTAACGCAGGGTATTATCGGGTTGCAGCATACCCTGGTTATGCCAAAGCCCGGTGCCGACGTTGCCGTTCTCATAACGGGTCAAACTGCGATAATCCAGCGTCATCTGATACTGGCCGGGGCGGCCGCTTTTAAGGCTGACAAAGCCGTTATCCTGACCCAAATTATGGGCCCGCAGTTGGCTGCGATACCCGTTTTCGGTGCGGTAACCAAGGGCAGCATCGACACTGGCAACGACACCATCATGATCATCACCAAAAGCATTACCGCTGTGGATATCATCGCTGTCGTTGTACCCGGCATTCACTGTAGCCTCACCGGCCAAGCCTGGCGTCAGCTGACATTGTCGACATTGAAACGCGGCAGTATTAACCTTGTCTGTATTGGCGCGGCTAACCCCAAAGTCTGCAGCCACAACAGTTCCTGAAGCACCCAGCAGTGCCAAAGTCAACAGATTCAAAGGAAATCTCATCTTCAACACTCCTGATTAACGGGACAGCACACTGCCGGCGGGATGGTTGGAACCATGGATTTGGCTATGGCAGTTCAAGCAGCTTTTGCCGGCACCAAAAGCACTGATACCACTCTGGGATACCGCCCGCGCGGCATGACCATCGTCGGCATGGCATTGTTGGCATAACTGGGGTACTCGGGCTTTCAGCAAGGCTTCGTTCACACTGCCGTGGGCGTTGTGGCAGTTGGCGCAGTTTTCTACCACAGGAGCATGCTCCCACAATACAGGGCCACGCTTGTCGGCATGACATTCATAGCAAGTGGTATTGATACTGCTCTGTTTCAGTGCACTTTCGGTCAAGGAACCATGAGGGTTGTGGCAATCGATACAGGTCATCTGATCCCACTTGAGAGGGTGGGATGAACGCTTGCTCATATCGGCCTTGGCACGGGTATGGCAGCTGGTGCAGGCCTCGTTGATCCGTAAAGGATTCAGCATGGGGTCTTCGGCGGCATGCACCTGATGGCAATCGGCACAGGCTACCTGTTCCAGATTATGCAAACTGTTGTGCCAAGCCATCTGTTCCGTATTCTGGTGACAATCAAGGCAAACACTATTCTGACTTTCAGCTGAGAGCTTGGACTCCGGGCCGAAGCTAATCATAGGTTCTTTACCGCCACGGTTATGTTTTCCCATGGGGCCATGGCAAGCCTCACACTGCAGCCCGGCCATAGGTAAGCGACTATTGTTCATTTCGCCATGGGTTCCTTTAAACAGGGCCATGACTTTAGGATCTTTTTTGTGGCACATCAGACAGGAATCAGCACCTTTTGGGGAATATTTCCCTTCACTGAACTTTTCAGCCAATTGCTGTTCAAGTTCAGCTGCAGTTAAATTATCCCACGGGGTAGCCTGAACCAAGGAAGTTAAAAGCAACAAGACAGCGCTCAGTGTATATAGGCAAAAGTTCCAGCCTTTATTGATAAAATTAATCATTCTCCGGCCTTATCATCTATTTTTTAAACAGGAGACAGCTTTCTCCTAAACACAATTCTAAGGCATCTATTTTGCGAATTATTAAATGTTATATTTCCACATATTAAATTTGGGATAGACATATAAAACAACACAACAACATGACGCGGATCACTCAAAACCACATAATAAACAATAAATGTCAATAAATTGACCAAAAATAACGTTTTGAACAACAAGAAAAAAATAAAAATCGTTAATTAAAAGGATTAAATCCGAAACAAACATGGCAACAAAAAGGCAACAAAGAAATAGATGCATGATAATCGCATGATTGATATAAATCACAATTCAAATACACTCAAAGAATATGCATCATTAAAACATAAACAACGAATATGAAAATGAAAATCATATAGAACATATATTGTTTCAATTATTGATAAGTATTTTATTATTTAATAAATAACTTTATTTTCAGGATTGGGAATAAGAAAGGTTTTAACAAGCTCCATCATCACTCTGAGTTAACTTGCCGGATTGGATGCAAAGCATGCAAATAAGAGATATTACTTCCGTGAGTATTGAACGCATCTAAGGAAGCTGCGAACAGGTTCAATATGTGCCCTGCGTCGACCAGCAAACCTGGATGCAAGGCATGGTTCGCAGCAAAGACCTGGAACCAACAGTACAACACTCACATCTCTACATAACAAGCCTAACGACAAACACCGCTCAACATCAGATTATCATTAACCAGGAAGCCTCCAAACTGAGTCACAACAGCATTGCCCCTGGAACAAACGCTTCATCATTCTGCGGCCTTTAGACAGGCTTACACCAAGTACTTAAATAAACATGATGGCCTACTTCCTGTCCAAATCCAATCTCAGCATAGTTGCCTAGAAGGGAAGCGGACCATCACATTAAGGAGGAAACACTCTGCTCTGCAGAGCACAACCTGATTAACGCGAGTGAGCAGCCATGCCTGAGCCCCTGATACTCAGACACTCGGAGGCATGGCTGTACGGGAGAATGGTCGCTATCAGGCGCCGAACTTATCAATAGCAGCCCGGGTCATGCCGGCAAAGTCAATCACCTCAAATTCACCCATATCGGCTATCAGGTTCAGGTGGGTGTGAATATTCACCTTTTGCAGATTCCCCAAGTGGCTTTTACCGCCCATAAATAAAAATGGGACAAAGCCGTACATTTCATCCTCGGCCAATTTTCCCAGCTTGGCGATGGCCCTCTCAAGCATGGGCTTATCCTTTTCGTCTTTAGATTCCAAAAAGCTCTTTTGTGTCATACAAAGGCACCAGCGTATGGCTTCATTGGCTTTGCCCGCAGCAATCTGTTCTGGTGCATTGGTGGCGCTGGTGTTAATCCACTGTACGGATGACCTCACCTTAAGGTTGTTACCACCCTTTTCACCCCAGAGTATCAAGTCACCCCAGGCATTGCGGGCAATCACATGGTAGATATCCTGTTCAATAAATACAGTCGGCTCCAGTATTCGCTCCAGGACATCTTCATAGTCTGCCGGGTTCACCAACCAGAGGCCGCCGTCAGCATAGGCCGAAAAGCCGACCGTTTCCCATATCGCCAGTAACAAGTCCGGCAGTACTCCGCGATAGCGCGCCAGCTCCTCGGGGGGTGGAAAGCGTTGATAGCAAGGCTCGCCGAACTTACGCTCGACAAAATAAGACATAAAAAACTGGAGTTTTTCCGTAACTTCTTCACTGTATTCCGGTGTGTCCATCTCTTCCTCACTCTAATTGACCGGGCAGCGCTTGAGCTGCACCTGAAGTTTAATCTTTTGCGCCGCTTCCGGGCCATAACGTTGCAGGGCTTTTTCCATCGCCTCGTCAAGTTGCGCCACACGGCTTTTAGCGCCTGTTTGCCCCTTGGGCCGTTGGGCCCATTGGCTACCAATGGAGGAGTTGACCCGGCTGTTACCCATACGACTGATGTTATCGCCGTAGCCGGCCGCCACCATATCCGGGTCGTGCAGCGCCGCCAAATCCTGCATGATTTCCGTTGCCCGCTTTTCAGCTCGCCGCTCCAATGATTCCAGGAACTCAATATCTTTAAGCTCCCTCTCAGTCAGGTTTTTCTGGTATGACTCAAACAATGACCCAGTCGTTTCTTCCTTAAATGTCTCTCTGAATTTCTTTTGGCTAAGGTGGGCATCGCCGCGCTGCATGTCGCGATAGCGTTAACGATTCTCAAGATATTCGGCCAGGGTCAGGTCATTGAGACCGGCCTCTTGATGTTTGAGCTGATTGGCATAGTGCCTTTCCAAGTCCTCCCGGGAGCCGGGGAATTTGTTAATCATATTATCGGATGGGCGAAAACAGGGCACTGCCACGGGCGGGCGCATTCGCACCAAAGATGGATGCACGCCATCGTCTTCCTGGTGCTCATCTTCCTTGACTTTGTTCTTTTTCTTGTTCTTGTCTTTGTCTTTATTTTTGAGCCTGAGACCATAATTGGGGGTGGTCCCTTCGTCAAGCGGGGGTCAGGTTATCCTGAACATAACTCTGCTCTTTATGGTGGTTACGGCGTTGTTTGTTGGCTTTGGCAATATCCATCAATAGGTTGGATGTTTCTTCGACCAGTTTGCCACCTTTACGGGTGGTGGTCCCGCCAAGGAGCACAGCGCCGGCTGCCGGACCACCGACACCACCAAACAGGGAGCCGACAAAAGTACCGGCGCTGACAATACCGTAGTCGGCGACCCATTGCGTGCCTGAGTAAAACACAATTTCGGTGGATTTATCCTGTGGCAGGGCCAACAGGTAGCGTTCCGGCAGCGACGCCAGTAATGACCGGGTTTCGGCATCGCTGAGCAGTAATATCAACATCTCCATGGCTTCACTGGCCAACTCAAGACCGGCTTCGCCCCTTTGTTGCCACTCTTGCAGTTTCTGCTCCAGCTCATCAATATCACCGGTCGCGATGGCCTCAACCAATGCCGACAAAGTAATGCCTGCCGCATCCATCAACTCACCGAACTCGCCCAGGTCAGGGACATATTCGACAACGCCCCGAGCCGTACCGGTTTTGGCTGACTGATAAACGCGCCAGTACTGAGTCAAACCAGGCAGAGATTCAAACGCTTGCTGTTGCTGACGCAGCTCCGCCAGGTGCGCATCAATCGCATCCCGGAGAGAGGCTTTCATCTCTGGCAGCTTCCCCTCTTCTTTGGCTTGCGCCAAGGCCTGCTCACTTTGGGTTGCCAGTTCAGCAGCCATGCTGTCCAAGGCTGAGTCAAGTTGTTCGTAAAGTGCAGGCAAGGCTTGCTCGGCTTGCGCCTGGTCAGCTTCGCTGCCAAACACGACCCAGGCATGCCCCTTGGGGCAGTTATCCAGCCGGGTTTTACCCTGTTTGTCCAGATTACCTTCGATGATGGTGCCATCTTCAAATTCAACCCGATAAGGCACCTGGATTACTGGCGTACATTCAGCATCATCATAGGTCAGACCCAGCAGCAACTCCCGTCTGGCCTGGCCGAACTTGGGGCTGATAAGCATCGGCAAAGGTTTATCCGGGGCAATTTGAGTCACGCGGGTATCCGGGGTGTAATTAGGTTCAATTGCCGGATGCAAACTGCCATTGGGCTTTTGAAAGTGAGCACTGCTGCCGGCCGTGGCAAAACGTTGCTGAATATGTTTAACGGCTGTGGCAGGAATATCACCACCGCTTACCGGCAAGCTGAAATCATTCTGTTGCTTGGTATACAAAGGCAATTTGGGGCTGTCGGAAAGTAGTAAGGCATCGCCATTTTCCAACTGCTGTTTAACGTGGGATAAACTGCGACCTGGCGGTACCAAGGCTTTCAGGTCATCATCTGACCATTGCCGCCAGGCTGACTCTATTTGCGGTGCATCGCTGAGGTACAACTCGTGAATACTGGCAAGGCGGGCACTTCACATACTACTCTCCTTAGTAAACCCTTTTACCCTGTCCCTGGTGGAGGGAAAATCGCCACCATCATAAATCGTGATAATGTATTTGGCGATAGCCTATTACGACAAAGAGTCTCGTGCGCTATTTCGCAATGATATTTAATCCATGCACACTTACTTTAATCCGTACGCCCACAAAAAAGGCGTCCCATGGACGCCTTTTCGATTGGTTGCAGTGGCAATTACTTTTTGCCCAGCATACCGAAACGCTTGTTGAACTTGTCGATACGACCACCGGTATCAACAACTTTCTGAGTACCAGTGTAGAAAGGGTGACATGCACCGCAAACGTCCAAGTGCAGAGCTTTGCCTGCAGTAGAGTTTACTTTGATGACGTTGCCACAAGTACAAGTTGCAGTGATTTCTGCGTATTCAGGATGGATACCTGGTTTCATTGGGGTTACCTCAAGTTAAGGCCATGTCGCTCTTCCAACCCGAAGTCGGACACCACATGCGGTTAATATCAAAAGTTCAGGGCGCAGAATAGTACAGTATCTACCCAGCGCTGACAAGTAGGCGACTACATCTGCTCGAACTTTTCTTTGGCGACCGTCTTATCTCCATAGGACTGCAGCAAGCTACTACTGGGGCAGTGCAACTTGGCATCACTGCGAAGGTTGCGAATATCACCGCGGCTGAAGGCCTTGGGATTGGCGTCAAAAATAGCCAGCATGGCGCCGTAGACATGGGTATGGCTGCTCTGTGCATAACGGCTGGCCACCCGCCAAAGGGTTTCAGTACCATCAAAATCCAGCATGCATCCCGGCTCACGCGTCTCAATTGGCAGAGCCTTCACCTGAAGGCCCGGCGCTGCAACGGCTTGAGATGCCGAGGGCACACCAAGGCTTTGAGGCTCACTCTGGGGTTGACCGGCGACTGCTTGAACCCTTTGAGCTTGAACGGCTGACGATGGCACGACTTTGCTTGATAAGACTGTGGCTGGCACTTCAGCCCTCGGTGACTCACTCGGCATCTGCTCACCAAAGACCCGGGCACGATTGGAACGCAGCGCCACAGGCACCGAGGTATCGAACAAGGGCAAGCGTTTGAGTTCATGCCAGCGATTGATTCGGTATTCCCGCACCAATAATTCGGCCTGCTTGTCGGTCACTTCATCTATCCCCAGCAGCAGCACCATGTAGCGATTAATGGGTTGCACCATGAGTTTTTCTGATGCACCTCGCTGCCTGACAATAAACTCAAGCCGGGTCATATCCTCACTGTCGGCCACCACGTTGACCTTGAGCATGGGCAAGTGCCCAAGCTCAAACATTCTTTGATTGATACTGACATGGGCGGTTTCTGCTCTGGCAACAGACGTTAGCAAAATGAGTACAAGCATCAGTAAACCCGCTCTCATCCCTATCCTCTCTGTTTGATTTTGAATTACCCAGTTTAGACTATCCGGCTTAGGTTCTCTGGCTTAAGTTCTTTGGTTTGGATTCATTAAGTCAGCAGATTCAAGCTGCGGTTTTTGCGGCTTTTTGTTTCCGGGGCTGGTTCTCTCATTCTAGCCTGAGTAAACTGACGGGCAACATGTGCCGTGATCATTTGCGAAAATTCTGACTATGCCGCAGTTTGTCGAAGTTGCCCTTCCCGTTCCCATGCGGCAGAACTTCAGTTACCTGATGCCCAAAGCCTGCCCCTGGCCACTCGAGCCGGGGATGCGGGTGCGGGTGCCTTTTGGCCGCCAGCAACTCATAGGCCTGGTGACAGGCCTGAGCGATGAGTGCGAGCTCGAGCCCAAACAGCTCAAGCCGGTATATCAAGTGCTGGACAGCGCGCCTTTGCTGCCACCGACGCTGTACCAACTGACCCTCTGGGCCGCCAGATATTATTTCTGCAGCCAGGGGCAGATGTTGACCCAGGCCCTGCCGGTGGCGCTGCGCAAGGGTGCCGATGCCGCACCGGAGAAAATCAGTTATCTGTGTCTGACCAGTGCGGGCCAGGAGGCCACGCTGGAGTCGCTGAAACGCGCTCCCGCCCAACGTAAACTGCTGCAACAGCTCAAACAGGGGGAACTGACCACTGAAGAGGTCAATGCGCTGGAGCTGAGCAAGAGTGCCATCAAGGGGCTGCTGGACAAGGGCTGGGCCGAGCAACGAGAGCGGTCAGTCAGCGCCAATCTTGAATGGCGGCAACAGCTAGAGCTGGGAGAAGAGCCTCACAGACTCAACCCGGAGCAAGCCGTGGCGGTCGCCAGCCTCAATGCACAGAGCGGCTATCAGTGCAGCTTGCTTGAAGGGATCACCGGCTCAGGCAAGACAGAGGTCTATCTGGCGGTACTGGAAACCATACTCAAGGCTGGCAAGCAGGCGCTGATCCTGGTGCCGGAAATCGGCCTGACGCCGCAAACCATCAACAGGTTCAAACGCAGATTCAAAGTCACGGTTGCCGTGATCCATTCAGGCCTGACCGACAAGCAGCGCCTCGACGCCTGGCGTTTGGCCCGCAGCGGCGAGGCAGCTATCATAATCGGCACTCGCTCGGCGCTGTTCACCCCCATGGCCTGGCCCGGGATCATCATTCTCGATGAGGAACACGACAGCAGTTTCAAACAGCAGGAAGGAGTGGGTTATCACGCCCGGGATCTGGCCGTCATGCGTGGCCACCTGGAGCAGGTTCCTGTGCTGCTGGGCAGCGCGACGCCGTCGCTGGAGAGCCTGCAAAACGCTCTCAGCGGCCGCTATCAGCATCTGCAATTGGGAGAGCGGGCCGGCAATGCCCTCAAGGTGCGCCAGGGACTGATAGATATCCGCAACCAACCGCTGCAGGCGGGCATGTCGCAACCGCTGCTGAACGAGATGCGCCTGCATCTGCAGGCCGGCAACCAGGTGTTGCTGTTTCTCAATCGCCGCGGCTTTGCCCCTGCCCTGCTGTGCCACGAATGTGGCCATCTGCACGAGTGCGATCGCTGTGATGCGTTTTTCACCCTGCACCAATCCCTCGGCGAAATTCGCTGCCACCACTGCGGCAACCAATACGCGATTCCACGCCAGTGCCACAACTGCGGCAGCACCATGTTGCAGGGTCAGGGCATAGGCACGGAGCAATTGGAGGCGGCGCTCAGCAAGGAGTTTCCCGAGTATCCCGTGGTGCGAATCGACCGGGATACCACCAGCCGCAAAGGCTCGCTGGAACAGCACTTAAGCGCCATTCATCGCGGCGAATACAAGATATTGGTAGGCACCCAGATGTTGGCCAAGGGACATCACTTTCCCGATGTCACCCTGGTGGGGCTGCTGGATGTGGATGGCGCCCTGTTCAGCGCGGACTTTCGGGCCCCTGAGCGCTTCGGCCAACTCTATACCCAGGTAGCCGGTCGCGCCGGTCGCGCCAGCAAGCCGGGCACTGTGCTGCTGCAGACTCATCAGAGCGACAACCCCTTGCTCAGAGACCTGCTTCACAGAGGCTATGGCGAGTTTGCCCGCAGCCAGCTCAATGAACGCCAGCAGGCACTGTTACCCCCGGCCTGGCATATGGTGCTGATCCGCGCCGAATCCCACCGCGCCGAGGATGCCGATGCCTTTCTGGCGGCTTTTGCCGCCATGTTGCCCATGGACAAGGATTTTGAAGTGATAGGTCCGCTGCCGGCGCCGCTGGATCGCAAGGCCGGCAAGTATCGGCGCCAGTTGTTGGCCCAGGCCAAAGACAGACGCAGGCTGCAACAGGTGTTTGAACAGCTGTTGCCCCAGGCCGAACAGCTGCCCGAGGCCAAGCGCTGCCGCTGGAGTCTGGATCGAGATCCACAGGATCTGCTGTAACTGATAAGAGCCCGCAGGATCTGCTCCAATTCCCTTTAACAGCTTTAATCCGGCTCAGAATTGACCATGAGGCCCCTGTTTATCCTGCGGCTTGCGCAGCAGCTTATAGGTCAACCAACTGCCGAGTGCCAATACCAGAGTGATCACCGGCGCCGCCATCAACGCCATGGTCAACAGCTTGCTGATCCGCTCCGGCAGAAACGGCATCATATAGCCCAGCGATACCAACAGCCCCACCCAGAAGAAGGCACTCAGAGCCGCAAAAAAATAGAAGGTCTTGATACAGGCCATGCGCACGCCCATCACCAAAGGCAGCAGCGAACGCACCAGCGGCAGAAAACGGGCGCAGAAGAGTGCCACCAGCCCATGACGACCAAGGAGTTTATCCACTGCCGCCAGACTGTCGGGCGGCACCTTGTAGACCCAGCTCTGCACCCTGGGCAGACGATTGAGCAGCCGCCCTTGGATAAAGGCCAAATAACTGCCACCGGCGGCCGCCACAAACAGCAACAGAAATACCAGCAAGGGGTTGAGGATCCCCATCCCCGCCAGGGTACCTGAAAGAATAACCACACTGTCACAAGGCAAGGGGGCTGCCGGCAGCAAAGCACTCTCCAAAAAGATAAAGCTAAAGATGCAAACATAGATACTCAGGGCAATACCCGGAGCATGCAGCGCGGCAAAATCCTGCTGCCAAATGGCTTGTAACACTGTAGCGATGGAGTCCAGCATCTATATCTCCATTGAAACTATCGACGCATGCCGATGGCAAAATCGGCACTTGGGGGGAAGACAGGATCGACATCATACTCCCCAAAAATAAAGATCAGCGATTCTTAAACAAAGATTCATCCATCTTTATCAATAACAGTGATCTTAAAAGGTCACAGGCAACAGCAAACCCAGACAACAACAAAATTTGCTGATAAAACCATACTGGTGATAGCAATGTTACTGCCGAAAGCGCTAGAATGTGCGGTTATTCCCCTTTTAACCTTTATCAGTCAGTGTCGATAAAACGCCAATGAAATCACATATCCAATCTTTGCTTGAACAGACAGTAGCCACTTTGAAACAACAGGGGTTGATCCCCGAAGAGACTGCGCCAAGGATTCAGGTAGACCGAACCAAGGATAAGAGTCACGGCGACTTGGCCACCAACCTGGCCATGATGCTGACCAAGGCTGCCGGCAAGCCACCTCGGGAACTGGCACAACTGATCATCGACAACCTGCCTGCCTCAGGCCATGTGGCCAAGGTAGAGATAGCCGGCCCCGGCTTTATCAACTTCTTTATAGATGACAATGCCCTGGCCAAACAGCTGCAGGCGGCACTGGCCGACGAGCATCTGGGTGTGAGTCTGCCCAAGTCGCAAACCGTGGTAGTGGACTACTCCTCCCCCAACCTCGCCAAAGAGATGCATGTAGGCCACCTGCGCTCCACCATCATTGGCGACAGCGTTGTGCGGGCGCTGGAGTTTCTCGGTCACAAGGTGATCCGCCAAAACCACGTCGGCGACTGGGGTACCCAGTTCGGCATGTTGCTGGCCTATATGGAAGAGCTGCGGGCACAAAATGGCGAAAACGCCAACCTGGAGCTGTCGGATCTGGAAAGCTTCTATCGCGCTGCCAAACTGCGTTTCGACGAGTCGGCCGAATTTGCCACCCGCGCCCGCCAGTTGGTGGTCGAGCTGCAATCCGGTGACGAGTACTGCAATAAGCTGTGGCGTGAGTTCAACGATATCTCCCTGAGCCACTGCCATGATGTATATCAGCGTCTGGGCGTCAGCCTGACCCGCGCCGATGTCCATGGTGAAAGCGCTTACAACGACGATCTGGAACAGGTGGTCAAGGATCTGGATGCCCAAGGCTTGCTATCTGAAAGTAACGGCGCCAAGGTGGTATTCCAGGAAGAATTCCGTAACAAAGACGGTGAAGCCCTGCCGGTGATCATTCAGAAGGCCGACGGCGGCTATCTCTATGCCACCACAGACCTGGCGGCCATGCGCTATCGCTCGGGTACCCTGCATGCCGATCGCGCTCTCTACTTCGTGGATCTGCGCCAGGCGCTGCACTTCCAGCAAGTGTTCAGCCTGGCCCGCACCGCAGGTTTTGTGCGCCCGGAAATGACACTGGAACACATGGGCTTTGGCACCATGAACGGTGAAGACGGCCGCCCATTCAAGACCCGCAGCGGCGGGGTGGTGAAACTGGTGGACCTGCTCGATGAAGCCAATGTCAGGGCGCTGGAGCTGGTACGCAGCAAGAACCCCGACATGGACGAAGCCACCCTGGCCGAAATCGCCCGAGTGGTGGGTATCGCCTCAGTGAAATACGCCGATCTGTCAAAGAACCGCGCCAGCGACTATATCTTCAGCTTCGATCAGATGCTGAGCTTTGAAGGCAACACAGCGCCATACCTGCTGTACGCCTACACCCGGGTAGCCGGGATCTTCAAGCGGGCCGAAGGTGTGGATCTGAGCAATGCCGTTATCGCTCTGGAACACGACAAGGAAAAAGAGCTGGGCAACAAACTGGCCCAATTCGGTGAAATCCTTGCCCGTATGGTCGACAAGGGCCAACCCCATGTGCTTTGTGGTTATCTGTTTGAACTGGCCGGTGCCTTCTCCAGCTTCTACGAAGCCTGCCCTGTGTTGGCGGCCGATAACGAAACCCAGAAGCACAGCCGTCTGCTGCTGTCTCAGTTGACCGCCAAGACCCTCAAGCAGGGCCTGTCACTGCTGGGTATCGAGACCCTGGAGCGCATGTAATCCATGGGACGCGATTACGCCAATAGCAAGCCCAAGCCCCGCAAGCCAGCCAAGCGGGGCGCTCGCAAGCAGCCGCAGCCTAGGCAAGGCTTTCCTGTGCTGTTGCTTGTGGTGGTAGTTACCGTGGTGGCCGGCTTTGGCTATTTCCTCTGGAGCCTGAAGAGCAGCGCCCCCGAGGCCGAAGTGGCTCAACCTCAGCCACAGACTAAGCCGGTGCCCCAGAAGAAAGACCCCAACGCCCTGCCGCCCAAGCCCAAAGAGGAGTGGACCTACCTCAAGGAGCTGGAAAACAAGCAGGTAGAAGTGGATCTGCCGGAAGAGAGCAACAAGCCATCTCGCCCTTATCAGATGCAATGCGGTTCTTTCCGGGTGCAGTCCCAGGCCGACGAGATGAAAGCCGTGATCGCCTTCCAGGGGCTAGAAGCCCAGGTGCGCAAGGTACAAGGTACCAGCGGTGTCTGGTACAAGGTGGTACTCGGCCCTTATGACAGCAAGCGCGATGCCGAGCGGCAGCGCCACGTGCTGCAAAGAGCCGGTCTCAACGGCTGTATGATCTGGTTCTGGGAAGATTAAACTCCCCTCCTCAATTTAAAGGCTGCAAACAATAAGATTTGCAGCCTTTTTGTTTTTCAGCACGAAAGCCGCTGCCGGGCACTTGATATTCCCGCCCCCAACCCCATATAGAAAACTATCACCTCATTAGTTGGCCTTGCTGTGCCCCAATGGGCCGTTTCATGCAGCAGACCCTGGGGATTTGACCCATGACGGACGCGCCGTCCGCCCGAGAAGAGGATCTATCGTGACCACTATCGTATCTGTACGCCGTAATAATCAGGTTGTTGTCGCCGGCGACGGCCAAGTGTCTCTGGGCAACACTGTGATGAAAGGCAATGCCCGCAAAGTACGCCGCCTGTACCACAATAAAGTATTGGCCGGTTTTGCCGGTGGCACCGCCGATGCCTTTACCCTGTTTGAACGCTTCGAGGCCAAACTGGAGATGCATCAGGGGCATTTGATGAAGTCGGCGGTCGAACTGGCCAAAGACTGGCGCAGCGACAGAGCCTTGAGAAAACTCGAAGCCATGTTGGTGGTGGCCGATCATGAAAGCTCACTTATCATCACAGGTAACGGCGATGTGGTGCAACCGGAGCATGATCTTATCGCCATAGGCTCAGGTGGCAATTATGCCCAGGCCGCAGCGTTGGCGCTGCTGGAGAACACCGAACTGGGTGCCCGTGATATTGCCGAGAAGGCGCTGACCATAGCCGGTGATATCTGCGTATTTACCAACCAGTTCAAGACTATAGAAGAACTGAATTACTGATCCCGAGCGTGAGGAAGCATTATGTCTGAAATGACACCCCGCGAAATCGTCCACGAACTGGACGCGCACATCATAGGCCAACAGAAGGCCAAACGCTCTGTCGCAGTAGCCCTGCGTAACCGCTGGCGCCGCATGCAGCTGGATGCCGGCTTGCGCCAGGAAGTGACCCCGAAGAATATTCTGATGATAGGCCCAACCGGTGTCGGTAAGACAGAGATCGCCCGCCGTCTGGCCAAGCTGGCCAATGCGCCTTTCATCAAGGTTGAAGCGACCAAGTTCACCGAAGTAGGCTATGTGGGTAAGGAAGTGGAGCAGATCATCCGCGATCTCACCGACGCCGCGGTCAAACTGACCCGCGAGCAGCAGATGAAGAAGTGCCGCTCCCTCGCCGAAGAAGCCGCCGAGGAACGGGTTCTCGATGCCCTGCTGCCCAAGCCAAAGAGTGAATGGGATCAGGAAACCGAGGACAAGTCCCACACCCGCCAGGTGTTCCGTAAGAAACTGCGTGAAGGCCAGTTGGACGACAAAGAGATCGAAATCGATGTCTCGGCGCCGCAAATTGGCGTCGAAATCATGTCACCTCCCGGCATGGAAGAGATGACCAACCAGCTGCAGAGCCTGTTCCAGAACATGGGTCAGGGACAGAGCAAGCGCAAGAAACTCAAGATCAAGGATGCCTACAAGCAGCTGGTCGAAGAGGAAGCCGCCAAGCTGGTCAACCAGGAAGATCTCAAAGAGCAGGCCATTGAGCTGGTCGAGCAACACGGCATAGTGTTCCTCGATGAGATAGACAAAATCTGTAAGCGCGGCGAAACCTCAGGCCCGGACGTGTCCCGCGAAGGGGTACAGCGTGATCTATTGCCTCTGGTGGAAGGCTGCACAGTCAACACCAAGCACGGCATGGTGAAGACAGACCACATTCTGTTTATCGCCTCCGGCGCCTTCCAGATGAGTAAGCCATCGGATCTGATCCCCGAGCTGCAGGGCCGTCTGCCGATTCGGGTCGAGCTGGATGCCCTGACCGCCTCCGACTTCAAACGGATCCTCACCGAGCCCCACGCCTCGCTCACCGAGCAGTATGTGGCCTTGATGGGCACCGAAGGAGTCAGCATCGAATTTACCGAGTCAGGTATCGACCGTATCGCCCAGGCCGCCTGGCAAGTCAACGAGCGTACCGAAAACATCGGCGCCCGTCGTCTGCACACTGTGATGGAGAGGCTGATGGAAGACATCTCTTTCGAGGCCAGCGACAAGTCCGGCAGCAAGTTTGTTATCGATGCCGAATATGTCGATGCTCACCTGGACAACCTGGTTCAGGATGAAGATCTGAGTCGCTTCATTCTGTAAGCCGGTCTTGACACTGAAAATCAAAAAAGCCGCCTTAACAAAGGCGGCTTTCAATACAACCCAAATGGGTTACTTACCTTTTCCTCTGCGGCTTAACTCGGGTGTTACTGTGATGAGTTCAGAGCAGATATTGCTGCCGGCTTCACATACCTTGTATTCAAAGCTTTCGGCACTGCTGTTGAAACGCTCCTTGTAACTGCCTCTATCTCGGGTACTGTCGATCAGTTGACCATCGCGATAAATATCGATAGCCCGGGCTGACGAGCCACTCCAAGTCAAGTTGACATTCACCTTGCTACCATCTGTACTGCCTGCACCACTGAGGCTGATGGCCGCGGCAACACTCACCTGCTTGCTGATGCTGTGGCTGGCGCCGCTGTTATCTGTCACTGTCAGCGTCACTTCATAGCTGCCGCCTGTGGCATAACTGTGGCTTGGATTGGCCTGTGATGAAATATTGCCATCACCGAAGTCCCAAGCCCAAGCAACCACTGCCCCATCGGTATCACCGGACGCATCGACGAAGTTCACGTCCAGATGATTAACCTGGAAGCTGAACTCGGCGGTAGGCAGCTCATTCACAGGGGCCGCTTCTACTGTCAGGGTCACCAGGGCCTCACCGTTGGCAGCCTCGCTGTCGGCGGCACTGGCAGTCACAGTGTGGTTACCCACGCTCAGGCTGTTGGTGCTGAAGTAAGCGCCGTTGCCAATCACACCGTCCAGATCCGAGGTCCACACCAGGGTGTTGGTCACATCGCCGTCTTCGGCATCGTTGGCAGAGCCCACAAAGGATACAGTGTCACCTTCGATAACGCTGCTGCCACCCACTGGGGCATGGATGCTCACCACTGGCGCCTGGTTGTCCGGGGTCGTAGTGCCGCCATCATGGGTGAAGCTCAGTACCCAGCGGTTCAGCCAGCCGGAGTTGTTGGTGTATTCATCCGCTATGATCAATTGCCAAGTACCGGCGGCAACTTCGCCATTAAACTCTACCGGATAGAAAGTTTTTACCAGATCGCGATAGTATTCGTCCGCTTCTTTGCGATCGAATATCTCAACCCGGGTACCGTTAGGCGATACCAGATGAATCAGCATGTCGTTGGCCAAGCTGTGCTGAATATCCACGAACAGACTCATGTCCTTAATTTTCACGCCCAGGGGAACCTCTATCTCGGCCACAACAGTTTCCAGTGAAGGGATGGGCTGACGATTGGCATCTTCATAAGAGACGACTGTGCCGTCACTAACAACGTACAGAAAGAACTCGCGGCTGCTCGTTACCCCCTGGCTGTCGGTGGCGGTGACGGTGATCTGATGAGTGCCCTGGCTCAAATCTGAGCGGGAGAAATTGCCACCCGTGCCAATTTGACCATCGAGGCTGGAAGTCCACACCAGCGAGGCGCGGACATCACCATCCTCTGAGTCGGTTGCATCGGCAACAAAGTTAATCACATCACCCGGCAGATACAGGGCATTTTGTAGGTTCGCACCTATGGTTACAGTCGGTGGCAGGTTGGTGCCCGGCTGAGAGCCACCGGTAACGTCCATACTCCAGCTATTGAGAGTACCTGTATCACGGAATCCTGAATCTGTGATGTGAAGAATCCAATCACCTGAAGCCTCTTCCAGATCAAAGTCTTCCACGGCGTAGCTGGCTACCAGGTTATCGGCACTGCCGCCGGTGCGATTATGCAGGGTAACTGTGCGGCCACTGGGGGAGGCGAGAGTGACAGTGAGGTCACCTATGTAAGTGTGGGTTATATCCACATTCACCACCAGATCGGTCAGGGTCAAATTCATCGGCACATTGATTAGGCTGCTGACACCATCGACATTGTCATCGGGAATCGCTACCGGATTGTCATTGCTGTAGGTGGTACTGAAGGTACCTGCAGGGTACACCAGCAGACTGACATCGACGCTCTTGTGGATATCACCGTCAACGGCATTGATGGTGATGATGTGATTGCCCAGGGTAGTATTGGCATCGGTGGATACCGTCATTGTGGTGCGACCATCGGCCGGCACTGTGTTATTGGAGAAAGTCACCGCCGCATTCAAGCCGGCAGGCACATCAGCACTGAAACTGGCGTTACCGTTATATCCGCCCACGGCGTTCATGTCGATATCAAAGGTCACAGACGAATCTTGGTTTACTGTGCGACTGGCAGGACTCACCAGCAAATAATAACCAGGGCCACCGGCACCGGCCATGTTCAAGGCACTCTCCAGGTTCAAGCGCTTACCTGTCACGGTTTTGCCTTCCAATGCGGCAATGGGGTCGCCAGAAGACATTAGGATATTCTTGACATCGGCCGTAGTCAGAGTCGGATCGGCGGCCAAAATCAAGGCCGCGGCGCCAGCCACATGGGGGGTTGCCATGGAAGTACCGCTCAGGGTGTTATAGTCATTGCCCGGAATAGTGGAGTAGACGTCAGAGCCGGGGGCCCCCATATCCACTGTGTTCAAACCCCACTGAGAGAAGTAAGACATTTCATCATCACGAGTAGTAGAGGCAATGGCCATCACATTGGGTACATCATGGTTGGCCGGCCAGCTGTCATTGACATCATTATCAATAGCATCATTACCGGCAGCAGCGACAAACAGAATATCGGCATTGTTGGCGGCCGTAATAGCATCCTCCAAAGCCTGGCTGAACGCCCCGCCGCCCCAGGAGTTGTTCAATACTCGGATATTCACGCCACGGTTTTTCAAATCAACCATGTAATCAATACACTGAATACCATCGGCCGTAGTACCGCCTTGGCTACCCAGGAAAGAACAACCTACCATGGCAGTATTCCAGTTGACCCCAACGACTCCAGAGCCATTGTTGCCGGTTGCCCCTATGGTTCCCGCAACATGCGTACCATGGTAATGAGTGTCCTGCGGATTACCGTTATCATTGATGGCAGAAATACCGTGAATATCATCAATGTAACCGTTGCCATCGTCGTCAATGCCATTATTGGGGACTTCATTGGGATTCACCCAAATATTGTCGCGCAAATCCGGGTGTGTGTAGTCAAAACCTGTATCTATCACCCCAACGACTACCTCTCGCGAGCCCATTTCCATCTCCCAGGCCTGCTCCGCATTGATTTTTGGCATACCCCACAACTGGCCGTAGCTTGGATCGTTGGGGATAACCGAAGGATAAAATCTGTGGTTGAGTTCAGCGTATTCGATGTGGGGGTTGTGCTTGAGCCGTTCCACCATAGCGCGGGCATCCAGCCCCCCGGGGAACCGTGAGTTCAGCCAATCGACCTTTGGCAATATGGCGAAAACGATCATCAACGCCATCATTGTTTTTATCTTTGAATGAGGCTCCGAATTGAGCCATTAACTGCTTACGGTCCGCTTTCTTTGCGGTTTCTTTGAATTTAACAATAACAGAGGCATTATCGAAATCTTGTTTGGGTTCCAGCTTCTTGGCGGCAAGCGACGGAACCGTGACTGCCATCAGGGAAGTAGAGAGCATGGCCAAAGTCAATCGGCTCAAGCGAGTGTGCGGCTTTCTCATTTGTAGTCTCCTGTGATTAAGAGTGCTCGCTATAATCATTATGTATGCGAACACATACAACCCAGACACAGAACAAACAAATTTCAAACAAAAAAACAAACTTTTTTAACATTGGCAATTTCACGCCATCACTCCAAGAAAAGTGGATTATCAGCAGACAAAAGCCGCTAAGGCTCACCAGGATAAAGAAAAGAAGCACGCTAAGATCCGCTTAAGAACAGAAAGGAATGTTATAAAATGTATCTAAAAAAATACAATGTGAGGGCAAGATATATTTAGCAGGAACAAGAAGTTAACAGGGCCAAACGAGTTCGAATCTGGCTCCACCCAATGGACTGTCACCGACATTAATTTGCCCCCGGCCATTTTCGGCCAGTCGGCGGGCTATGGCCAACCCCAAACCTATACCACCAGTGGCTCGGGTTCGACTGGGATCGAGACGGATGAAAGGTTCAAAAATCCGTTCTCTTTCTGCAATCGGTACCCCGGGACCATCATCGTCCACTATGATATTCACCTGCCCTTGTTCAAGCTGACAACTGATCCGAACCTCTCGATGACAGTGTCTCAATGCATTGGAGAGCAAGTTGTTGATTGCCCATTCCAAATGCTTCTTACTGGCGATGACGGATATTTCAGGATCAACTGGCGTTAAGGTGATCTTTTTCTCGGGGAATAAGGGATGCTGCCTTGCTACCAGCGTCTGTAACAAGGGGGCCAGCGACAAAGATTCTGTCGGCGCTCGCCTCGGACTTCCTTCCGCTTTAATCAGCTTGACGATTTCACGGATCAGCTCATCCAACTCTTCCAGGCCCCGCAGAACCCTGTCTTCCAATTGCGGCCTTTCGTCCACCTCGGCTTCTATAAGCATATCGAAAGCCAGTTGCACCCTCGCCAGCGGGGCCCTAAATTCGTGCGCCACCGCCTGCATGAGATCGCTTTGCATCTTTATCGAACGTTGTAAGGCTTGATTTACCCTGGTTTGGCTGTGACGACTATAGAGCAGCAGCAGAATAGCCGCTGCCGCTATCAGCGCCACGATCCAAATATTGCGGGTAAATTTTTGTTGCTTGATAACCTCTTGTTGCAAGGCTTTTTCGCCTTCCAGCAAAGTAATTTGTCGCTGGCGTTTTTCATCTTCAAATGAACTGCGCAGCCATGCCAGACGTTCACTGGAATTGGCATTAAAAAGCGCATCATTGATACTTTTAAACTCTTTATGGTTGATCAGTGCCTGGCGATAATTGCCTTTACGTTCATGTATTTTTGACAAGAGTTCATAAGTATCTCTGAGCTGCCCGCGATCGCCGCTGGCAAGTGCCAATTGCAATGCCTGCTCGGCTCTTTCTCGCGCGACATCCACATCATTGGCCGCCAAAAAATAATTGGCAAGACTCAACCTTCCCTGGGCTTGTAAGGCAACCAGCCCCAATCGGTCTGCGGTGGCCAGGCCTCGTTCCAGATAGCGCCGAGCAATGGGATACTCTCCCATTTCCAAGGCTAGCTTACCAAGACTCATCAAGGCCGTGGCAGTAACGTTACCGTCTTTGAGCTCTTCACCATAGGCCAAAGCTTGCTCCATGGCTGTCTTGGCCGCCACCTTTCTATTCAGTTTTTGCTGCACTGTACCGAGAGCGGTCAGCGCCTGCGCCATTCCGGTTTTGTCATCCAAGGCCTCGAATCCCTGCAATCCCAATTGCAACTGCGCCATGGCTTCTTGCAAATCACCTATTTGTTCATAAGTGATCCCCATATTGTGATGCAATTCCGCCACACCTGACTTATCGTCCAGCAGCTCCCGGATCCGCAGAGACTCCTGTTGATTTGCCAGCGCTTCACCAAAATCGCCCAAGGTTGCATGAATGCCCGCGATATTGTTCAGCGCCATTGCCAATGCTCTGGAATCGTCCAACCCCCTATGTAGGTCCCTGGCCTTGGTAAAACATTCCAGCGCCAACTGATATTCAGCCTTATCACTGTAGATAAGGCCCATATTGTTGTAGGTGGTCGCTTCAAAGGAGCTGTTTTTCAGGCTTTCAGCCACAGCAAGCGCTCTCTGATAATAGGTCAGAGCCTTATCCAACTGACTCTGACGCCAATAAATCAATCCAGCGACATTAAGCGGTACCACCAAGATCTCTGCTTGCGGCTGTCCCTCGGCCAAAGTCAACGCAGCTTCGCCGAAGTCCGCAGCCTCGGCAAACTCCCCCAACATCATTTTCGCCCAGGCCAGGTTGCTGAGCGCCATCACCTCGGAACCTGGGTCCGGCTCAACTTCCAGTAGTCGCAGAGCCTGTGTGCTATAGTCTATGGTTTTGAGCGGGTCTTGATGGCGTGAGGCAGCAGCCAAATCAAGCAATTCGAGGATTTGACTATGCTCATCCGAGACCACAGATGAACGATTCGGATCGTGACAAGATGGCAGCAATATCAGCAGTAACAGCCCCAAGATCCAGGGCATTAACGCCCCAGAGCGGCCTTGAAACCTGGAAACTGCCAAGAAGGCTTTCATCTCAACTCAGAGTCAGTACGTAGCCTTGGCCACGTATCGTTTTGATTAGGGACGGCTCTTTAGGGTCATCATCCATCTTGCGTCGCAGATGGGAAATTCGAAGATCTATAGTGCGCGGCGTGCTGTCATAACCCAGTTCTTTAAAGTGTTCGCAGATTGCATCCCTAGCAAGAGTCCGGCCGGCATGTTTGCTCAAAAGCCACAGCAGTTCAAACTCGGCCAGGGTAAGTTCAAGTTCTTGGTTATTCAAACTTGCAACCCGCTCCAGCTTATCCAGACGCAAACCATTGACAGCCAAATGGGTTTCACTCTGATTTACTCTTGGCTCCTGAACTTGGCTTTCTTGCCGTTCCGAGCGGCGCAGCAAACTGCGAATACGCGCCAACAGCACCCGGGAACGAACGGGTTTGGCAATATAGTCATCCGCACCGGTTTCGAGCCCGGCAACTTCATCAATATCATCCCCTAACCCGGTTAACATCAGAATAGGGCCGGAATAACGACTACGAACTTCGCGACAGATAGAAAGTCCATCCATCTCTGGCAGCATGACATCCAACACCACCAACCGGGGGCGTTCATCAATAATGCGTCTGGCGGCATTTACACCATTGGCTTCGGTTCTAACCTCAAAGCCATTCTTGGTCAAAAAGCCACTCAGCAGCTCTGTTAATTCCTGATCGTCATCAACCAACAGGATAAATTCACTCAAATCCATGATGTCACATCCCCGAAAGCCATGAATTTAATTGTATGTAATTATGTACAAAATTCAAACTTTGTATCTCAAATGTGATTAATACTTCTCGGGCTAAGGGCCAAAAAAAGTGGCCCGAGAGCGACTCCAGATACAAAGTTCAGCTTGGCACAAAATCCAAAGCTGACCAGCGAGAATGTCAGCATCAAGCCGAGCAACGGCAGATTTTAAACAGGCACAGTAGTCAAACTTTGCCTCAAACCCGGTAATTCTTTATCATCCCCTCCTTTGCCCAAGCTGGAACCCAAGCGATGAAACTGACTCTGCTGACTCAAGAGCTGTACAGCAAGCTCTACCGGGATATTCACGAATTCCGTATCACCTTCGATCTGCCGGTCGACTCTCCTGACACTCTGGATGCCAAGGCCGACACGCTGCACACCTCGCTTATCAGCGAAGAGCTGACCGAACTGACCGAGGCCGCCGACAAGGTTGAACAGGCCGACGCCATAGTCGACAGCGTGTATGTATTGATGGGCCGCCTGGTACACTTGGGTTGCACCCAAGTCGGGGAGCGACTGGAGATCAGCTACCTGATAGATCTGCTGCTGCAGGTTGCCGCCAACAAGGCTATCGACTTTGAGCCTTGCTGGGATGAGGTGCATGCCAGCAACATGAGCAAGGTGTGCCGCAATGAGCAGGAACTGGCAGATACCGTGGCCCACTATGCCAAGCAAGGGGTGGAAATTGTCGGTAGCCGTCAAGGTGACTTCTTGATAGCCAAGTGCGCCAAGGATGTGGAAATGACCGGCAAGACAGTGCGCCAGGGCAAGGTACTCAAGTCTGTTTATTATCGTCCGGCCAACCTCAAGGATCTGGTGTAACGCTCGGCGATCAATCCTAAACTGGTCCTCGGCTTTGGAGAACCAAACAGGTTCCCAACCGTTCGCCCAAAAAAAGCAGACCCCAGGTCTAATGCCGTTCACTTAGTGTGAACGGCATTTTTCTTAGGCTTAATGGGATACTTGTTTTTACTCATTTTTAACGCACGTGGATAGGCTCTATCC